>CALESB010000047.1 GCA_937906995.1 uncultured Sutterella sp. | reverse complement strand
CGATCGCTATGAACGAAGGCTTGCGTTTCGCAGTTCGTGAAGGTGGTCGTACGGTTGGCGCCGGCGTGGTTGCCAAGATCATCGAATAATATCGGTTTTTGACGCCTGTCTCAGGGCGGGCGTTAGAAAAGGTTAGGGGTATAGCTCAATTGGCAGAGCGACGGTCTCCAAAACCGTAGGTTGAGGGTTCGATTCCTTCTGCCCCTGCCACTCAAGATATAGTGCACCAGGCCGCGGTCTATGATCGCGGCTTGATGTTGTTTAAGGGGACTGAAAAGTCCATACATATAACCCAGGTGTCAATAAGATACTTTTGTGGTTGGATTGAAAATTATGAGTACGCAAAACGCGAAACCTGAAGAAAGCTCTTCTAGCCTTGACCTGCTCTTAGTGTCTTTGGCAGTTGTTTTTGCACTTGCTGGCGTGTGTGCCTTTAGCTTGATGAGTGATCAAACATTATTAGTTCGTTTGATTGCCTTGATTGCAGGCTTAGCGTTGGCTGTGGTTGTTGGCTGGATTAGCCCGTCTGGAAAACGCTTTATTGTTTATGGTCGCGAATCCTATGACGAGTTGCGTCGTGTGATTTGGCCGACGCGTAAAGAAACGTTGAATTCGTCTGGTATGGTATTGGCTTTCGTTGTAGCTGTTGCCGTATTTTTATTCATCGTTGACAAACTCATCGAATGGGGTTTGTACGACGTTTTGCTCAAGCTCAGTATTTAATCACCCGATCCGAGGAGTCATAAAATGACCGAAATGCAAGAACAAAAGCCGGTGGCTGCGCCGAAGATGCGTTGGTATGTCGTTCATGTCTATTCCGGTATGGAAAAGAGCGTGCAACGTGCCTTGATTGAACGCATTGGTCGTTGTGCATTTCCGGAACAGTTTGGTGAAGTGTTAGTGCCCACCGAAGAAGTGGTGGAAACGCGTAATAATCGTCGCTACGTGAGTGAACGTCGCATGTACGCTGGTTATGTTCTCGTTCATATGACGATGAATGATGATACGTGGCACTTGGTAAAGAGTACACCTCGTGTAACGGGCTTTTTGGGTGGTAATCGTCCGGCTCCTCTTGCTGATCACGAAATTGCTGCAATTTTACAAACGCAAGAAGCAACAGCAGAAAAGCCGCGTCCCAAGATCAGCTTTGAAATCGGTGAAGTGGTTCGCCTTAAGGAAGGTGCCTTTGCCGACTTTAACGGCCGCATCGAAGAGGTTGATTATGATCGTTCTCGCTTACGTGTAACGGTTGAAATCTTCGGACGTGAAACGCCTGTCGACATCGCATTCAACGGTGTTGAAAAAATTTAAAAACTAAAAATATTCAGCGGGATACTCAAAGAATTTGCATTTTCAGAAATTCAATGGCATAATCCCGCTCTTTCTTACTTAATCAATTAACTACTAGGGAGCCAAGCGAGAGAATCTCGTAAGGCGCTAGAACCTAAAAGGAAACCTTAAAATGGCAAAGAAAATTGTCGGCTACATCAAGCTGCAAGTTCCTGCCGGCAAGGCTAACCCCTCGCCCCCCATTGGCCCGGCTTTAGGCCAACGTGGTTTGAACATCATGGAATTCTGCAAGGCCTTTAACGCTAAGACGCAAGGCGTCGAACCGGGTCTTCCGATTCCTGTCGTTATCACCGCTTATGCAGATAAGAGCTTCACGTTTGTGATGAAGACGCCTCCTGCTGCCATCTTGATCAAGAAGGCCGCTAAGGTTGCTAAGGGCTCTGCACGTCCGCACACGGACAAGGTTGGTAAGATCACGCGCGCTCAAGCCGAAGAAATCGCCAAGACGAAGATGCCTGATTTGACGGCCGCTGATATGGACGCTGCTGTTCGTACGATCGCTGGTAGCGCTCGTTCTATGGGTATCACGGTGGAGGGTATCTAAGATGGCTAAGATGACAAAGCGCATGAAGGCTGTTAGCGCCAAGGTTGAAGCACAAAAGAATTATGCTGTGGCTGAAGCCCTCACGTTGGTGAAGGAATGTGCCTCTGCTAAGTTCGATGAATCTATCGACGTTGCTATTCAATTGGGTATTGACCCCCGTAAGTCTGACCAAGCTGTTCGCGGTGCTGCTGTTCTTCCTGAAGGTACGGGTAAGACGGTTCGCGTGGCTGTTTTTGCACAAGGTGCTAAGGCTGATGAAGCTAAGGCCGCTGGTGCAGATGTCGTCGGTTTCGATGACTTGGCTGCCTCCATCAAGGCTGGTCAACTTGATTTCGATGTCGTGATTGCCTCTCCGGATGCAATGCGTATCGTTGGTCAATTGGGTAAGGTTTTGGGCCCGCGTGGTTTGATGCCGAACCCGAAGGTTGGTACGGTTACGCCTGACGTTGCTACGGCTGTTAAGAATGCCAAGGCTGGTCAAGTTCAATTCCGTGCTGACAAGGCTGGTATTATTCATGCCTCTATTGGTCGTGCTTCCTTCGACGCAGCTCGCTTGGAAACGAACCTTAAGGCTTTGGTTGACGCTTTAGTTAAGGCTAAGCCCGCAAGTGCTAAGGGCCAATATCTTCGCAAGATGTCGGTTTCTTCCACGATGGGTGTTGGCGTTCGCGTTGACATGGGCACCGTTGTTGCCTAATTAATTCCCGTGAGGCTGGTTTCGGCCAGCCTTGCAAAAGAGGTCGTGAGGCCTCGAGGGCTTTGGGTGGAAGGGAAACCTTCTGCTGTCAAAGACCGCTGGAAATTTAAGAGAACTTAAATTTTAAAAGTCTTATCCCGCGCAAACGGGCGCGCTTAAGATATCCAGCGTAGACGGCTACCGAAGAGAGAAAATTTCGTTTGCTACAAATATTGTGCAACGGAGAAACTCTCAGGTGTTGCCGGTTATTTTAAACCGGTGCCTTAGATTTATTCTGAGGTACCTCTGAGTGGAGCCAGACCGTGGGTCTTAATCGTCAAGATAAAGCGGCAGTTATCGAAGAAGTTTCTAGCATGGTTGCTGGTGCTGGTTCGATTATCGTTGCCGAATACCGTGGGCTGAGCGTTCAAGCTGTCACCGAATTACGTGCTAACGCTCGTAAGGAAGGTGTCCAATTGCGCGTGCTTAAAAACACTCTTGTCCGTCGCGCCGTTGCAGGTACGCCGTACGAAGGTTTGTCCGACAAGTTTGTTGGTCCCCTCGTTTACGGTTTCTCTGCTGATCCGGTTGCTGCTGCCAAGGTGTTAGTCTCCTTTGCCAAGAAGAACGACAAGCTCGTACTCAAGGCTGGTGCAATGCCTGGTAACGTTTTGGACGTTGCTGGTATTGAACAACTTGCCACGATGCCGAGCCGTGAAGAATTGTTGGCCAAGTTGATGGCTACGATGAACGAACCGGTCGCTAAGTTCGTTCGCACGCTCAATGAAGTGCCGGCGCGCTTTGTGCGCACTGTCGCTGCTGTACGCGACGCTAAGGAAAAGGCTGCTGCCTAACCTAATTTTTTTTAAAAACGAAATTTTTTACTGGAGCTAAATAAAATGGCCCTTACGAAAGAAGAAATCCTCGACGCAATTGCGTCCATGACCGTTCTCGAAGTTTCCGAACTCATCACGATGATGGAAGAAAAGTTCGGTGTTTCCGCCGCTGCTGCTGCTGTTGCAGTTGCTGCTCCGGCTGCTGGTGGTGCTGCTGCCGCTGCTGAAGAAAAGACCGAATTCGACGTCGTTCTCGCTGACGTTGGTTCCAACAAGATCGCCGTTATTAAGGCCGTCCGCGAATTGACGGGCTTGGGCTTGAAGGAAGCCAAGGACATGGTCGAAGGCGCTCCGAAGGCTGTTAAGGAAGCTTTGCCGAAGGCTGACGCTGAAGAAGCCAAGAAGAAGCTTGAAGCTGCTGGCGCTAAGGTCGAACTCAAGTAATCTTGCTTCTGCAAGAAAAATCGGGCAAGATACTATAGTTCGGTATCTTGTCCGCGAAATCCTCCTAAGGAGGATTTCGAACTGGACTTGATTTTCGAGTTTAGTTCGAAGTCTTCTGAGAGAGCTGAAAAAATACATACGACAACTCAATATCGGCCAATTTGCCGCCCGAATATCTAAGGATAGCGGGGCGGCTTTTGGCGTCTTTGTGTTTTTAATGCGGTCAGAACTTTATATTTTCTTTTCTAAACCTCACGTCGAACGGAGTGTCCATGTCGTACTCGTTCACTGAAAAAAAGCGCATTCGTAAGAGTTTTGCGACTCGCCCGAGTGTTCTTGCAGTGCCTTCCTTATTGGAAATGCAACTTCGGTCTTATTCTGAATTTTTACAAGCCGAAGTTTCGCCCGCCGACCGTAACCCCAATAGTGGTTTGCAATCGGCTTTTACGTCTATTTTCCCGATCACCAGCCACAATGGCTTGGCTCGTTTAGTTTTTGAAAGCTATTCTCTCGATGAGCCGGTTTTTGATGTGCCCGAATGCCAATTGCGCGGTTTGACCTATTCAAGCCGTTTGCGCGCTCGTATTCGCTTGGAAATCATTGACCGTGATGACCCGGCTAAGACCCGTATTAAAGAAATTCGCGAGAATGATGTCTACATGGGCGAAATCCCGCTCATGACTGAAAAGGCTTCTTTCATTATTAACGGTTCTGAACGTGTGATCGTTAGCCAGTTGCATCGTTCTCCTGGCTTATTCTTCGAACATGATAAAGGCAAGACCCACAGTTCTGGTAAGTTGCTTTTCTCTGCTCGAATGATCCCGTATCGTGGTTCTTGGTTGGACTTCGAATTCGATGCCAAGGATATTGTTTATTTCCGTGTTGACCGTCGTCGTAAGATGCCGGCCACAATTTTGCTCAAGGCCTTAGGCATGAGCACGGAACAAATCTTGGAAACGTTCTTCGAGTTCGATACATTCAAGCTCGCATCTCGTAGCGCCTCCATGACGCTTGTTCCGGAACGATTAAAGGGTGAAATCGCTCGCTTTGATATCACCAATCGTGATGGTGAAGTCATTGTTCCTAAGGATAAGCGAATCACTGCTCGTCATATCCGCTTAATGGGCGATATGAAGAGTGTCGCCGTAACGGATGACTTCCTTATTGGTCGCGTTTTAGCTAAGGATATCTTCGATGGTGAAACGGGTGAATTGTTAGCTAGCGCTAATGATGAAATCACTGAAGAATTGCTCGGTAAGTTACGTGACGCCAAGATCAAGGGCTTCCAAACGATCTATACGAATGAATTAGACCACGGTAGCTACATCTCCGATACGTTGCGTCTTGATGAAACGCCGGACCAAATGAGTGCCCGCGTTTCTATCTATCGCATGATGCGCCCGGGTGAGCCGCCTACGGAAGAAGCCGTTGAAATGTTGATGAATCGTTTGTTCTTCGCAGAAGAAACCTACGATTTGTCCCGCGTTGGTCGTATGAAGGTCAATGCTCGTTTGGGTCGTGACGGAGATGAAGGTCCGTTGACGTTGACCAACGAAGACATCATTGACACTGTCAAGATTTTGGTTGAATTGCGCAACGGTCGTGGCGAAGTCGACGACATTGACCACTTAGGTAATCGTCGTGTTCGCTGTGTTGGCGAATTGACTGAAAACCAATTCCGTTCCGGTTTGGTTCGTGTTGAACGAGCTGTTCGTGAACGTCTCGCTCAAGCAGAATCTGACAATTTAACGCCGCAAGACTTAATCAATAGCAAGCCGATTTCCGCTGCTATTCGTGAATTCTTTGGTTCTAGCCAATTGAGCCAATTCATGGATCAAACGAACCCGTTGTCTGAAATCACGCATAAGCGTCGTATTTCTGCTTTGGGTCCGGGTGGTTTGACTCGTGAACGTGCCGGCTTTGAAGTGCGTGACGTGCACTCCACTCACTATGGTCGCTTGTGCCCGATTGAAACGCCTGAAGGTCCGAACATTGGTTTGATCAACTCTTTGGCCTTGTACGCTCGCTTGAACAAGTACGGTTTCTTAGAAACGCCGTACCGTAAGGTTGTTGATTGCAAGGTTACCGATGAAATCCAATACATGTCTGCTATCGAAGAAGGCAAGTATGTGATTTGTCAGGCTAACTCTGAGTTGGATGAAAACGGACGCTTAACCCAAGATTTGGTTAGTGCTCGTGAAAGTGGTGAAACGGTTCTTGTGAGCCCCGAACGCGTTCAATACATGGACGTGGCTCCGTTGCAAATCGTGTCCGCTGCTGCTTCCTTGATTCCGTTCTTGGAACACGATGACGCCAACCGTGCATTGATGGGTTCCAACATGCAACGTCAAGGTGTGCCTTGCTTGCGTCCTGAAAAGCCGGTCGTTGGTACGGGTGTTGAACGTACGGTCGCAGTTGACTCTAAGACGGCAGTTCAAGCCAAGCGTGGTGGTGTCGTTGACTATGTTGATGCAAACCGCATCGTTATTCGAGTCAATGATGAAGAAACGGTAGCAGGTGAAGTTGGTGTAGATATCTATAACTTGCAAAAGTTCACGCGTTCTAACCAAAGTTCTAACATCAATCAACGTCCGATCGTCTATCGTGGCGACCAAGTGGCTCGTGGTGATGTGTTGGCTGACGGTGCTTCGACCGATATGGGCGAATTGGCTTTGGGTCAAAACATGTTGATCGCCTTTATGCCTTGGAACGGTTACAACTACGAAGACTCTGTGTTGATTAGCGAACGTGTTGTGGCTGATGACCGCTATACGTCTATTCACATTGAAGAACTTTCTGTTGTTGCTCGCGACACGAAGTTGGGTGCAGAAGAAATTACGCGCGACATCTCTAACTTGTCCGAAAGCCAATTGGCTCGCTTGGACGAGTGCGGCATCGTTCAAATTGGTGCAGAGGTTAAGGCTGGTGACGTGTTGGTTGGTAAGGTGACCCCGAAGGGTGAAACCCAATTAACGCCGGAAGAAAAGCTTTTGCGTGTGATCTTTGGTGAAAAGGCTAGCGACGTTAAGGATACTTCTTTGCGTGTTCCGTCCGGTATGACGGGTACGGTTATTGACGTTCAACTCTTCACGCGCGAAGGTGTTGAACGCGATGCTCGCGCTAACTCCATTATTGAAGATGTTTTGAAGCGTTATCGCCAAAACTTGGACGAAAAGCTTCGCATTATGGAAGCTGACGCCTTTGCTCGTTTAGGCCATCAATTGGTCGGTAAGAAGGTCGAAGGTGGTCCTAATGGCTTGAAGAAGGCCATCCTCACGAAGGATTACGTTGAGGCATTGAAGGGCTACGAAATCTTTGAACTTCGTATGGCTGAAGAAGCTGATCAAAAGTTGCTTGAAGATTTGCGTACGCAATTGGATGACAAGCGCCATGAATTTGACAATGCTTTCGAAGTCAAGCGTAAGAAGTTAACGCAAGGCGATGAGTTGCCTCCGGGCGTGCTCAAGATGGTCAAGGTCTACATCGCTGAAAAGCGTCGTTTGCAACCTGGTGACAAGATGGCAGGTCGTCACGGTAACAAGGGTGTGGTCTCTAAGATCTGTCCGATCGAAGATATGCCCTACATGGCCGATGGTCGCCCCGCTGATATCGTCTTGAATCCGTTGGGTGTGCCTTCTCGTATGAACATCGGTCAGGTGCTCGAAGTCCACTTGGGTTGGGCTGCTAAGGGTCTTGGCTGGCGCATTGGTGAAATGCTTAAGACGGCTCAGGCTGCTCAAATGCGTGAGTTCTTGGAGAAGATTTATAACGAAACGGGTAAGCAAGAAGATTTGTCGAGCCTTACGGACGACGAAATCATGGTGTTGGCTAAGAATCTTGAAAATGGTGTTCCGTTTGCTACGCCAGTCTTTGACGGTGCTACCGAAGAAGAAATTGCCAAGATGCTTGAATTGGCCTTCCCGGAAGATGTTGCCAAGCGTTTGGAATTGACACCTTCTAAGACTCAAGCAGTGTTGTACGATGGTCGTACAGGTGAAGCATTTGACCGTCCTGTGACGGTGGGCTACATGCACTACTTGAAGTTGCATCACTTGGTTGATGACAAGATGCACGCTCGCTCTACGGGTCCGTACTCTCTTGTGACGCAACAACCGTTGGGCGGTAAGGCTCAATTCGGTGGTCAACGTTTCGGTGAAATGGAAGTCTGGGCTTTGGAAGCTTATGGCGCCTCCTATATCTTGCAAGAAATGTTGACGGTGAAGTCTGACGACGTCACGGGTCGTACGAAGGTTTACGAAAACATCGTCAAGGGCGAACACGTTCTCGAAGCCGGCATGCCGGAATCCTTCAACGTGTTGGTGAAAGAAATTCGGTCGTTGGGTATTGACATCGACCTCGAACGTAACTAAGGACAGAACTGATGAATCCGCTTATCGATCTGTTTAAGCAACTCAATCAGGACGAACATTTTGACGCGATCAAGATTGGTCTTGCATCGCCGGAAAAAATTCGTTCTTGGTCTTTCGGTGAAGTGAAAAAGCCGGAAACCATCAACTATCGTACCTTTAAACCGGAACGTGATGGTTTGTTCTGTGCCAAGATCTTCGGCCCGGTGAAAGACTATGAATGTTTGTGCGGCAAGTACAAGCGTTTAAAGCACCGTGGTGTTGTGTGTGAAAAGTGTGGTGTTGAAGTCACGCTTTCTAAGGTTCGTCGTGAACGCATGGGCCACATTGAATTGGCCAGCCCTGTCGCACACATTTGGTTCTTAAAGAGCTTGCCGTCCCGTATGGGTATGGTGCTTGATATCCCGTTGCGTGATATCGAACGTGTTTTGTATTTCGAAGCATACTGTGTCGTTGATCCGGGTATGACGGATATGACACGTGGCCAATTGCTCACCGAAGATGAATATCTTGAAAAGGTTGAGCAATACGGCTCTGACTTCAAGGCCATGATGGGCGCTGAAGCCATTGGCGAGATGCTTCGTACAATTGACGTTGACCACGAAGTGGCAACGTTGCGTAAGGAATTGGAAGACACCTCCTCTGACGCAAAGATCAAAAAGTTCTCTAAGCGTCTTAAAGTCTTGGAAGGCTTCCAACGCTCTGGCGTTAAGCCCGAATGGATGGTGATGGAAGTCTTACCGGTGTTGCCACCGGACTTGCGTCCTTTGGTACCGTTGGATGGTGGTCGCTTTGCCACTTCTGACTTGAACGACTTGTATCGTCGCGTTATTAATCGTAATAACCGTTTGAAGCGATTACTTGAGCTCAAGGCTCCGGATATCATTATTCGTAACGAAAAGCGCATGTTGCAAGAAGCTGTTGACAGCTTGTTGGATAACGGCCGTCGTGGCAAGGCTATGACGGGTCCGTCTAAGCGTCCGTTAAAGTCTTTGGCTGACATGATCAAGGGTAAGAGCGGTCGCTTCCGTCAAAACCTTTTGGGTAAGCGCGTCGATTACTCTGGCCGTTCCGTGATTACGGTTGGTCCGTACTTGCGTTTGCACCAATGCGGTTTGCCGAAGTTGATGGCTTTGGAATTGTTCAAGCCCTTTATCTTCAATAAGCTCGAACGTCGCGGCTTGGCCATGACGATTAAGGCTGCGAAGAAGATGGTTGACAATCAAGAACCTGTCGTTTGGGACATTCTTGAAGAAGTCATTTATGAACATCCCGTGATGTTGAACCGTGCTCCTACGTTGCACCGCTTGGGTATTCAAGCCTTTGAACCGAAGTTGATCGAAGGTAAGGCTATTCAGTTGCATCCGCTCGTTTGTGCAGCTTTTAACGCTGACTTCGACGGTGACCAAATGGCTGTTCACGTTCCGTTGAGTTTGGAAGCACAGTTGGAAGCTCGCTCTTTGATGTTAGCTTCTAACAACGTATTGTTCCCTGCTAACGGCGATCCTTCTATCGTGCCGTCTCAAGACATGGTCTTGGGCTTGTACTACAGTACGCGTGAACGTATTAATGCCAAGGGCGAAGGCATGTTCTTTGCTGATGTGGCCGAAGTTCAACGTGCATTGGATAACAAGGTTGTCGAACTTCAAACGCGTTGTACAGTTCGTATCAAAGAATATGAATTGAACAAGGAAACGGGTGAAAAGACGCCGAAGATCGTGCGTTATGAAACCACTGCTGGTCGCGCTTTGTTGTCTGAAATCCTTCCTGAAGGTATGAGCTTCTCTGAGTTGAACCGTACTTTGAAGAAGAAGGAAATTGCTCGCTTGATCAACGTCTGCTTCCGTAAGTGCGGATTGCGTGCTACGGTGATGTTCGCTGACCGCTTAAAGGACCGTGGTTACGCTTTGGCTACGCTTGGTGGTTTGTCTATTTGTATTGGGGATATGACTGTTCCTGAACAAAAGATGAAGTTAGTGAATGCTGCAGAGCAAGAAGTCAAGGAAATTGAAGCTCAATATGCATCAGGTTTGGTAACCCAAGGCGAACGCTACAACAAGGTGGTGGATATTTGGGGTCGTACCTCCGACCAAGTCGGTAAGGTGATGATGGAAGAATTGTCTACGGAGCCTGTTGTTGACCGTCACGGTAATTTGACCAAGCAAGAGTCCTTTAACTCTGTGTACATGATGGCTGACTCTGGTGCTCGTGGTTCTGCAGCTCAGATTCGCCAATTGGCTGGTATGCGTGGTTTGATGGCTAAGCCTGACGGCTCCATCATTGAAACCCCGATTACCGCAAACTTCCGTGAAGGTTTGAACGTCTTACAGTACTTTATTTCTACTCACGGTGCTCGTAAGGGTTTGGCTGATACGGCATTGAAGACGGCTAACTCTGGTTACTTGACTCGTCGTTTGGTTGACGTGACCCAAGACTTGGTGGTCGTGGAAGATGATTGCCATACCACGCAAGGCGTGAGCATGAAGGCTTTGGTTGAAGGCGGTGACGTTATTCAATCCTTGCGCGATCGCGTTTTGGGTCGTGTAACAAGTGCTGATATCGTTGATCCAGAAACGGGTGACGTGGTCATCGCGGCTGGTACGATGTTGGCTGAAGACGAATGCGATCTCATCGAGAAGTTAGGTATTGACGAAGTGATGGTTCGCACGCCATTGACCTGTCAAACTCGTTACGGCTTGTGTGCCAAGTGCTACGGTCGTGACTTAGGTCGCGGTAGCTTAGTCAATGCTGGTGAAGCTGTTGGTGTTATTGCTGCTCAATCCATTGGTGAACCGGGTACGCAGTTAACCATGCGTACGTTCCACATCGGTGGTGCTGCAAGTCGTGCTGCTGTGGCTAGCTCTGTTGAAGCCAAGGTTAACGGTACGGTGAGCTACTCCTCGGCCATGCGTTATGTGACTAGCTCCAAGGGTGACTTGGTTGTGATTTCTCGTTCTGGTGAAATCATCATCAGTGACAATGGTCGTGAGCGCGAACGCCATAAAGTTCCGTATGGTGCTACGTTGTTGGTCCAACCAGATCATGAAGTGAAGGCTGGAACGCAATTGGCTAACTGGGATCCGATGACCCGTCCGATTATTTCCGAGTACGGTGGCACGGTTCAATTCGAAGGCGTTATCGATAACGTGACGGTGATGAGTCAAACTGATGAAGTGACTGGCTTGTCAAGCTTAGTGGTTATCGATCCGAAGCACTCTGCCGGTACATCTTCAAAGAGCAAGAAGGGTTCTTCGCAAATTATGCGTCCTGCCGTGCGCTTGGTTGATGAAAATGGCAATGAAGTGAAGATTCCGGGCACGGATCACCGAGTGTCAATTCAATTGCCGGTTGGTGCTTTGATCGTTGTTCGTGACGGTCAAAAGATTGGTCGCGGCGAAGTGTTGGCTCGTATTCCTGTTGAATCTCAAAAGACGCGTGACATTACCGGTGGTTTGCCGCGTGTTGCCGAACTTTTCGAAGCTCGCTCTCCGAAGGATGCAGGCATGTTGGCAGAAGTCACGGGTACTGTGACCTTCGGTAAGGAAACCAAGGGTAAGCAACGTTTGGTTATCACTGATAGTGAAGGCCAAGATCACGAATTCTTGATCTCTAAGGATAAGAACGTTTTGGTCCACGATGGTCAAGTCGTTCAAAAGGGTGAAGAAATTGTTGATGGTCCTGCTGACCCGCATGACATTTTGCGCTTATTAGGTATCGAAGCATTGGCTCGCTACATCGTCGATGAAGTTCAAGACGTGTACCGCTTGCAAGGTGTGAAGATCAACGATAAGCACATTGAAGTGATTGTGCGTCAAATGTTGCGTCGTGTGAAGATTACGGATCCGGGTGATACGCCATTTATTCGTGATGAACAAGTTGAACGCTCTGAAATGTTGGATGAAAACGATAAGGCTATTGCAGCTGGTAAGCGTCCTGCATTGTATGAAAACGTTCTCTTGGGTATTACGAAGGCTAGTTTGTCTACGGACTCCTTTATCTCCGCAGCATCCTTCCAAGAAACTACCCGTGTGCTTACAGAAGCCGCCATTATGGGTAAGAAGGATGAATTGCGTGGCTTGAAGGAAAACGTTATTGTTGGTCGCTTGATCCCGGCTGGTACGGGTTTAGCTTATCACCGTACTGTCAAGCACAACGAAGCAGTTGAAGCTCAAGAAAATGGCTTTAGTTCCGATTTCGTGCAATCTGAAGCTGTAGAGGATGCTATTGAAGCAATCTCTGTTGAGACTAAGTCTGAATAAGACTAATCCATGGGTAGGAGAGTAAAAAGTCAACTACCCAAACTAAAAGGCCAGCAAGCGGATTCTGAGAGTAAGCGCTTGTTGGCCTTCATCATTTTTCTCTTAAGGTCTTGACAATAAGAGAAAAAAATACGATACTCTCGTCTCTCCGATAGCTTTTTCGTGAGATAAAACCTTTCATTAACTGATAAAAAAGTTGATGAAGGGAGTTTTGCGTTTAAAGTTACGGACGTTTTTAAACCAGCAATTCCCTCTTCCATACTGTGTGTGGTTGAGGAATTTTAAATACGGACTTTTATGCCTACTATTAATCAATTGGTGCGTAAGCCCCGTGAGCTCACGCACGATAAAAGCAAGAGCCCCGCGCTTAAGAACTGCCCGCAAAAGCGTGGCGTTTGCACGCGCGTGTACACCACGACCCCTAAGAAGCCGAACTCCGCTTTGCGTAAGGTCGCTAAGGTGCGTTTGACCAACGGCTTTGAGGTCATTTCTTATATCGGTGGTGAAGGCCACAACTTGCAAGAACACAGCGTCGTGTTGATTCGCGGCGGTCGTGTTAAGGACTTGCCTGGTGTGCGTTATCACATCGTTCGCGGTTCTTTGGACACCCAAGGTGTTAAGGATCGTAAGCAATCTCGCTCCAAGTACGGCGCCAAGCGCCCGAAGGCAGCTTAATTTCGCGGCGCTTGTAGCCGTGAGCGGACCGAGCCTCCCGCTAGTGTGGTGGCAAGGCCGAGTAAGTCGCGATCCTAATTGAGTGATCGCAATGTTAATGACTGAAGACTACGAAAAGAGGAAAAAATGCCCCGTCGTCGCGAAGTACCGAAACGTGAAATTTTGCCGGATCCTAAGTTCGGCTCTGTTGAAATCGCCAAATTTGTGAATGTGATCATGCTCGATGGTAAGAAGGCCGTCGCCGAACGCATCGTTTATGGCGCCCTTGAAGAAATCGAAGCCAAGACTGGTAAGAACGCTCTCGAAGTGTTCACGGCCGCTTTGAATAACGTCCGCCCGATCGTGGAAGTTAAGAGCCGCCGTGTTGGTGGTGCTAACTACCAAGTGCCGGTTGAAGTTCGCCCTGTCCGTCGTATGGCTCTTGCCATGCGCTGGTTGCGCGAATCGGCTAAGAAGCGCGCTGAAAAGTCGATGCCCCAACGCTTAGCTGGTGAGTTGTTGGATGCGGCCGAAGGCCGTGGTGGCGCCATGAAGAAGCGTGATGAAGTTCACCGCATGGCTGAAGCTAACAAGGCTTTCTCTCACTTCCGTTTCTAATTTGATTAACTCGATGCGTTGGACAATCGTTCGACGCATCGTCTCCAACTAGGGGATTAATAATGGCTCGTACTACTCCGATCTCGCGTTATCGCAACATCGGTATCTCTGCCCACATTGACGCGGGCAAGACCACGACCACTGAACGTATTTTGTTCTACACCGGTGTGACTCACAAGCTCGGTGAAGTGCATGATGGCGCTGCCACCATGGACTGGATGGAACAAGAACAAGAAAAGGGTATCACGATTACCTCCGCTGCCACGACCACGTTCTGGAAGGGCATGGATGGTTCTTTCCCTGAACATCGCTTGAACATCATTGACACCCCGGGGCACGTTGACTTCACGGTTGAAGTGGAACGTTCTATGCGTGTTTTGGACGGTGCTTGCATGGTTTACTGTGCTGTCGGTGGCGTTCAACCGCAATCCGAAACCGTTTGGCGTCAAGCTAACAAGTACGCTGTTCCGCGTTTGGCTTTCGTTAACAAGATGGACCGTACTGGTGCCAACTTCTTCAAGGTTTACGAACAAATGCGTGTGCGTTTGAAGGCTAACCCTGTGCCTATCGTTATTCCGATTGGTGCTGAAGACACCTTTGAAGGTGTGGTTGACCTCTTGAAGATGCGTGCCATCATTTGGGACGAAGCTAGCCAAGGTATGAAGTTTGAATACGGTCCGATTCCTGCTGAATTGGAAGCCGATGCTCAAAAGTGGCATGAAAACATGGTTGAAGCCGCTGCTGAAGCTAACGAAGACCTCATGAATGAGTACCTTGAAAACGGTGAATTGAGCGAAGAACAAATCATTGAAGGTTTGCGTCATCGCACGATCGCTTGTGAAATTCAACCGATGCTCTGTGGTACTGCCTTTAAGAACAAGGGTGTTCAACGTATGTTGGACGCTGTGATTCAATTCTTGCCGTCTCCGGTTGATATTCCGCCGGTGAAGGGTGTTGACTTGAATGACAACGAAGTTGAACGTGTGGCTGATGATAATGCTCCGTTCTCTGCTTTGGCCTTTAAGATCATGACGGACCCGTATGTTGGTCAATTGACTTTCTTGCGTGTTTATTCTGGCGTTTTGACCTCTGGCGAAACGGTTTTGAATTCTGTCAAGAACAAGAAGGAACGTATCGGCCGCTTGCTCCAAATGCACGCTAACGAACGTAAGGAAATCAAGGAAACGGAAGCTGGCGACATCGCTGCTGCTGTTGGTTTGAAGGAAGTGACCTCTGGTGACACGCTTTGTGCTATCGACGCTCCGATTATTTTGGAACGCATGGAATTCCCGGAACCGGTGATTTCTCAAGCTGTTGAACCGAAGACCAAGGCTGACCAAGAAAAGATGGGTATCGCATTGAACCGCTTGGCTCAAGAAGACCCGTCCTTCCGTGTTCGTACGGACGAAGAATCTGGTCAAACGATTATTTCCGGTATGGGCGAATTGCACTTGGAAATTTTGGTTGACCGTATGCGTCGTGAATTCGGTGTTGAAGCAACGGTTGGTAAGCCCCAAGTTGCATACCGCGAAACGATTCGCTCCGTCGAAGAAAATGCTGAATTCAAGTTTGTTAAGCAATCTGGTGGTCGTGGTCAATACGGTCACGTTGTGCTCAAGCTTGAACCGCAAGAAGCTGGTAAGGGCTTCGAATTTGTTGACGCCATTAAGGGCGGTGTTGTTCCTCGCGAATACATCCCGGCTGTTCAAAAGGGTGTTGAAGACACGTTGAAGGCTGGTGTTTTGGCTGGTTACCCGGTTGTTGACGTCAAGGTGACGTTGCACTTCGGTTCCTACCACGAAGTTGACTCTAACGAAAACGCCTTTAAGATGGCTGCTTCTATGGCCTTCAAGGAAGGTATGCGTAAGGCTCACCCCGTGTTGCTCGAACCGATCATGGCTGTTGACGTTGAAACGCCTGAAGAAAAGATGGGCGACGTCATGGGTGACTTGTCTTCTCGCCGTGGTGTTATCCAAGGTATGGATGATATCGCTGGTGGCGGTAAGGCTATTCGCGCAGAAGTTCCGTTGGCTGAAATGTTTGGTTACGCTACGACGCTTCGCTCTTTGACGCAAGGTCGTGCTACGTACTCCATGCAGTTCAAGCACTACGCTGAAGCTCCGCGCAACGTGGCTGATGAAGTTATCGCTGAAAAAGCAAAATAAGCGTAAACTTTAAGAGTTTTATTAACTAATTTACCAATTTAAAGGACCAATAAAAATGGCAAAAGGTAAGTTTGAACGTACCAAGCCCCACGTTAACGTGGGTACGATCGGTCACGTCGACCACGGTAAGACGACGTTGACGGCTGCTATCACGACGGTTCTCGCCCAACAATTCGGCG
>CALESB010000046.1 GCA_937906995.1 uncultured Sutterella sp. | reverse complement strand
GCTAGTCAATCAGGGCTTTTTCAAGCCTCTGCCTTTAGGCAGGGGTTATTGACTTTCAACACACGCCCAGTTGTTGAGCACGCAGTGCCAAGCATCAAAATCCGTCAGCACTACCTGATCATCCGGCATCTCAAAGTCTATGCAAACGGAAGGCTCGAACGTCCAATGCTCCCTACGGCGTAGATCGACCCGTCCGATCTGACCATTCGTTTTATACCAAGCCCATACTGGCCAACAAACCCCTGGCGGCCTCGGCCCGATCCTTTGCTCCATCTCCTCAACAAGCCAGGCATAAGCCTGTCTGAAGTCCTCTAGCATCCAGATTTTGTTTTCATCCGCCCGATAGACTCCTGTGCTTTGTAATACCTGCCACACAGAGATCGGCTGAATTGTCGATAACCGCACGCTGTTCTCCATTTTCTGTTCGTTAAGTCCGTGTCCACTGCCGAAGGACAGCACGTCTGACTACCCAGTGAAAAAATCCCGATTGGGAAACCAACCGGGATGTGTCAGACAGAAGCTCTCGAACCTGTCTTTATTTCTTGACGGCATCCTTAAAGGCGGCGCCAGGAACAAATTTCGGCAAACGCGTTGCCGGGATCGTGATTTCTTCGTTTGTTGAAGGATTGCGACCCTTACGAGCAGCGCGCTCAACAGCTTTGAACGTACCAAAGCCGATCAATTGGAAACCTTCACCCTTAGCCACAGCCATAGTGATGGCATCAAAAATGGAATCAATCGCACGAGCTGCTTGAGCCTTAGAAAGCTCATTTTCTTCAGCAACGATAGCAATCAAATCTTGTTTATTCATTTTGCTTTTTCCTTTTATTGCAATGGCGTAACACCACTCTTTGAGTGTACGTGTATTTAAGGTGCTTTTCTATGCTTAAAGCCCGATTTTATTGGGGTTGAATGGTATTTTTTAAGAAAGTTTGACGAAAGTTGAAAAAAATATCTGATTTAAAAGAAAATCCTTATTTTTCAAAATGTTCTATTGTGAAAAGTTCAATATTGTCTTAGAATCGTGCCTCCGAATTTTTGCGAGCATGAAATGTTGAGACCCATTCAAGAAAATCCGTTAAATAAGTCCGAGTTGATTGACAAAATCGCTCGCCAAGTACCCGATGTCCCTTTCAGTCATACAGATAGGGCTATCAATTTAATTTTGAAGAGTTTCACGGAAGCGCTTGTTGAAGACCAACGTATCGAAGTTCGTGGTTTTGGTTCTTTGACAACGAAGATGATAGATTCTCGCATTGGTCGTAATCCAAAATCGGGTGTTGCAGTTAGAGTCCCAGCTAAACGGAGGGTTGTATTTAAACCATCCAAAGAAATGCTGTGGGAACATAAATAGTGATATTTATCCTTAACAAGGGAGGCTCAAAGCCTCCTTTTTTTATCTCAACTTGAATACGCATTGCAAATCAAGATAAAAACGTTATACAATCAAAACAAGATGAGTTTTTAGCTAATTTTTGGGGAGAGTGCGATGACAGGAAGGTTCTATTTACAGGCCAAGGTTCATGGCTCCAAGCGTTTTGTGAGCATTGCGGTTTTCCGCGCAAAGAGCCATCGGCCCGAATACCGTTTGCAACGAAGCAAAGCGTGGACGAGCTTTTTCAATCAAGCACTTGAAGCAGAATGTGTCAAAGCAAAACTCGAACAAGCTTATCCGTCCGTGGCTTTTAAAGTTAACAAAGACAAAGGCTTTGGGTCTTCGGGATTTGACTACCAATAAGGTGCTGTAATGGCGACAAACAAGAAAAAAGTAAGTCTCAAAATTATGGGTGTACACGACGATAATTGGGGCGGTGTGCGCAAGGGCGCTGGTCGTCCGTCAGAAGATGGTCAAATGAAGGACGAGCAAATTGTTGCACGAGTTTCTTCGGAACTAAAAAAAATCTACGTGGCCAGAGGGGGTAGTCGGTGGTTGCGTTCGGCTTTAACGACTGAAATTGACCCTGTTGAACCCTCTCACAGTGAGATGCCTTTTGTCGTTAATAGTGGTTTTGCAGGTGTTCCGTTTTTTGACTACTCCATTCAAGCCGGGTTTACAGAGCCTTCGGAAAGTGATGCTTCGCGGACGTTGGACTTCAACGAATTCCTCATTCGTGATGAGAAGCAAACGATTGTTCTTCGTGTTTCAGGTCAGTCAATGATTGAGGCGGGGATTGACGATGGAGATTTGGTGGTCGTTGATCGAGGCCGTACAGCTAGCAACGGCGATATTGTGGTGATGCAAATTGATAACGAGTACACCATTAAGCGACTAATAAAGAAAGGCTCTGAGATGTATCTCAAGGCTGAGAACCATTCAGGTCAATATTCAGACATCTACCCTGAAGAAGGCCAAGAATGGAAGGTATTCGGGGTGGTGAGTTTCACTATTAAATCCATGCACTAGTTTTCCAAGGAGAAATGAATGGAGTCGGAAATCGTTTTAATTGTTGAAGCGGGTTTTGTTGCTTTAGCTGTAATGCTCTTTGTGTTTGAGATTGTGGTGTATTTCGGTGAAATAACGTTTCGTGGCAAGCCGTTTGAAGGTTTGAGCAGTAAGGATAAAAAATGATGAAAGTAAAAGACATTCGTTGGCGAAATAGCAAAATGCGCAGAAAGTTTACCGGTAAGCTCAAACTCGTTCCGCGGTTAGGCGTTATCAATGGCGAAGAAGATATCCAAGTATGGGAAGATCGAGCAAGCCAATTTGCTTTAAGAAGGTTTTTTCGAAGTCGTGCAATGAATCGTTTTCGCATTGGTCGAGCCAATGATGATGCATTAGCCCCCGATATTCCCAAAGGCGCATGGTTGGGTGCCGATGCCAATGTTAGTGCCTATCAAGGAAAGGCGTATTACCTGACGAAACAGTTGCCACAACATCGAAAAGAAGGGACAAAATGCCAAGTTAACATTGTTCGTATTGAGAAAAATGAAAGTGGCTACATTTATTACTTCGACAAAAATGATCCGATTCAGTTAAAGAATCTCGACGAAGTGGTGATTCTTGGTCGAATTGAAGCAATTTGTGAAAATGATGGCTTCTGTCCAAAAGCGAGAGTTTTATGAGTATTAAAGAAAATATAAAAGCGTTGGAGTTCACGGTTGGAGACGAAACAACGCTAGAGCAGCTTCTTTGGCTCTATCGAGATTTTTTCCAAGAACAATTTCCTGTAAAGCTGTGTAGCTCTTTGGAGGAAGATGAGCTCAAACAAGTAATTGCTGATTGCATAGTTTCCCAACAGCAATATCAGGCCGATGTTGCTTGTTTTGGTAATTAATGGAAGAGGTAACATTTCATACAACCGCTAGAACATGTTATAAAACGTATAATCCTCTCCTTGAAACCATCGTACCCGCTTGGAGATTTTTCATATTTGCCAAAGATTATGGGCAATAACGTCGTCTCTTAAATATCGATAGCTTTGGCAATTACAAATAACGGATCCTTGACCAACTTTGACACCCAGATCTTTTAACTCATCAAAATGCCGTGTCATCCCGAAATTTGGTTGCTCAGACATCTTAATTTCAACGGGGTGATACAAGCCATTGGCATGAATTAGCAAATCAATTTCAGATTGTTTTTTTGTATTACGATAAAAATAAAGATCGGGTTCTTGGCCATTGTGTCGCCAACTTTTCAAAATCTCCATGATGACAAAGGTCTCGAAAAAAGCGCCGGCATTCATGTCGCGATGCATTTCTTCGGGCGTCGAAAAACCGCAAAGAAAAGCGGCTAAGCCAGTATCACAGAAATAAACCTTGGGTGATTTGGTAAGTGTCTTTGTGGCATTCGTTGAGAAAGGACGCAATAAATAAATAAGGCCACTTGCTTCAGCGACGGAAAGCCAACGTTTCACGGTTGCATCAGAAACCCCAGCGATTTCACACAGTTTATTAATTCTCAGCTCTTGTCCGGTGCGCATGGCAAGCGCCATCATGAACTTTCTAAAGTCCGTTAGTTTTTCAATGTTTCCTAACGTGCGTATGTCACGTTCAAGGAAGGTTTGAACAAAGGCTTCAAAGAACTGTGAGCGTTCTTTCGAATTCATATCAAGTAACTTTGGCCAAGCTCCTTGCCAGATGATTTTCCATGCATCTACGGGTGATTTAACATCAAGGTGAGTCTTTAATTCATCGCTAGGCAAATAGGGCGTTTGCAACAAGCCTTTGCCTTCACGTTCATAAATGCTCAGTGGCATTAAATGAATTTCAAACAGTCTTCCCGCCAAAGAATCTCCTACATTTTGCATTAACGAAAAACGCTGAGATCCCGAGATCCAAACTCTGCCGGTCTCTGTGCGTTTGTCAACTTCAGCTTTAACTTGACGGAATAAAGAAGGAACTCGTTGAATTTCATCAATGGTGAGTGGAAGAGAATGTTGTTTGAAGAATGCACTGGGGGCATGAGAGGCCAGTTCAAAATCTTCAAAGTTGTCCAATGTGATGTATTGACGTTCCGCTTCGCTCAGTTGTTGTAAGAGCGTACTCTTACCAACTTGTCGCATACCTGTGACAAGTAAAACCTTAAAGTTTTTGCAAAGTGAAGGGATCTCTTTTTCAACTGTTCGCGGAAGGTACATAGAAACATTCTCCGTATTTAGGATAGATTCTAACATTGATGTCGGAAAAATTCCAACATATATATCGGAATAATTCCGATATGTATATAGGAAAAATTCCTGAAAGGCTAAACTAATGGAAAGCGACCTTCAGCTGAGAATTGAGGCATTGCTATATGCTCATTCGGTAACGAGATAATCAATCGTTGAAGCGTAGTTAGCTTTTAAGAGATGTTTTTATAGTGTCCGACATGTCGGACACTTACAGAAGATGTTTATTTAGGGATTGCATTTTCAATAGGATGTTGGATTTCTCACTCTATGAAAATCAAAAGGATCAATTATTAAGTTAGGGATTTTGCTAGTTTTTTTGACCTTCTGGATCAATTTTGTTACTTTAAAAGCAGAGGTAGTAACAATGAAGGAACAAAGCAAACCCTATTCAAAAGCCATACGTCAAAAGGCGTTGCGTCTTATGACTACTGGAGCAACCGCATGGGATCTCGTAGAAAAGCTGGATATATCTTATTCTTCTGCAAAAATGTGGCGTTCAGCATTTTTGTCTGGGAACTTTTCAGTGGAGCCTATCAGAGAAAAGCATTCAAAGGAAATAAGAGCAAAAGCACTTCTCCTTTTTAAAGCAGGTAAGGGTTATAAAGCAGTGGCTAGCGAACTGTCTGTGCCAATGTACACGGTGAGAGATTGGCACAGAGCCTATCTTTCGCACGGTTTAACGTCCGCCCCAACTAAGCGTGCTTCAGCTATGACTGCGGAAGAAAAAGAACAAGTTAAAGCCTTGGCAGAAAAAGGTCATTCATGCCAAGAAATCGTTGAGATGACTGGTTTCAACTTCTATCCTGTGCGCTATGCATTGAGAAAATTCAAAGCAAATAAAAGCACAATCTAGAGTTGCTTAATAATGGCGCTCACTACTCCGAAACATAGCCAACTATCGTCTTCGTTTGGGTAGATATTTGTATATTGGCCACTCGTATTTTCTGCCTTCAGATAAAGCGTTCCATTTTCTCTGACATAACGTTTGACAGTAAATTCGTTATTGATTTGCATGATGACGATATCTTGATTTTTGGCTTCTCGGCTTCGGTTAACGACTAACAAGTCGCCGGGGCTGATGCCTGCATCGATCATAGACTCGCCTTCAGCTCGAATCACGATGGTTGCCGGCTCATTTTCAATGAGCAATTCATTAAAGTCGATGCCTTTGTCGATATAGTCTTCAGCAGGAGAGGGGAAGCCCGCTTGTACGGAGTAATCCGACATCGGCACATTAGCTGATTGTCGGATGGTAACAGGGACGAAGCCGAAGTTACTCAATTTAGTTCGATCTTGAGAGGCTTCGTGTAAGGTGTCCCGAAGCCATTGAACGCCTCCAAGTCTTTTGTACGTTTCCTTTTCTTCTTGATTGATGCGAGCAACTATCGTCGTTTCAAAGGCTTTTTCACCAAAAGGCTTTCTTCCGGCGCCTTCTCGATAGCCACCTCGTCCCGTCTTCTTTTTCTCTTGCATCTTCGTTCTCCTTTGCTTTATGATATTGTAATACAAAATCATGTAAAGAAGAACATTCATGTACGCTTTAATCGATGGCAATACCTTTTATGCCTCCTGTGAAAGAGTCTTTCAGCCAAGACTCAACAACCGTCCAGTCGTTGTTTTAAGTAATAACGACGGCTGTATTGTGACCTTAACAAAGGAAGCAAAAAAGCTTGGACTTAAGCGCGGGATGCCATTATTTCAAGTGAAAGAAATCGTGGATCGCAATGGTGTAGAGGTGTTCTCAAGCAATTATGAGCTCTATGGCGATATGTCTCGCCGCATGATGGAAACCATTTCTTCACTGGTGCCAGCTATTCATGTCTATTCGATTGACGAGTGTTTTGCCATTCTCGACGGAATGAGTGATTTAACCAATTTGGGACATAAAATCCGTGCACGTGTCCTACAGTGGGTGGGGATCCCGACCTGTGTAGGCATAGCTCCAACCAAAACGTTAGCCAAATTCTGTAACCACTTGGCCAAGCATTATCCAGGGCTCAAAGGCGTACTAAATTGGAATGATTTGACACCTGATCGACAAAGAAAAGCGATGTCGCTAGAGCCAGTGGGAGAAGTTTGGGGAATTGGTGCAAGATTGTCCGAAAGACTAAACCGTCTGGGGATTCGTACTGTTTTGGATCTTATTAACTACCCAATTAGCAAGCTAAGAGCGTTTTTCCCCATCACGCTTATTCGCACAGTGCAAGAACTTAAAGGCATTGAAGCCATTGATTTTGAGGATGACACACAAACACGACAACAAATTGTGAGAAGTCGTAGTTTTGCCAATGAGGTTTCTGATCTCGATCAGCTGCAAAGTGCCATAGCGATGCATGCTGAAGAAGCAGCCAGAGTACTGAGAAAGGAAAAACTCATGTGCCAAAGTATTTCGGTACTCATTTACAGCAACCGCTTTAAACCGGAGGCAGGTATCCATTACAGTTATGAAACACAGGTTCTTTCCAATAGTGTGAACGACACGTCAACAATCCGAACTATTGCTTCCAAGTTGGTAAAGCACGCCTACAAGAAGGGTATTGGCTACAAGAAAGCCGGTGTTGTTTTGCAGGGACTTGAAAAAGAAAGTGAGGTCACGCCGGATTTATTTTCTGCGATGGAGTCTGAGAGGAAGCAAAAGCTTTCCTCTGTGATGGATGCTCTTAATCATCGATGGGGGAAAGGGACTCTAACAAGCGCTTTGGTTAATTCACCCAAGGCTGACTGGAAAATGAAGCGAGAGCGCCTAAGCCGTGCGTATACAACAAGATTAAGTGATATTTTGGTTGTTTAACTATTTAAGTTTAATCCCTAATCCTTGATTTATCTATGGTGGAAAATGCCCAAGAGTCTTTAACAAGGAAGAGATAAAATAGTCTCAAACCCCGTAAGGAGTTGCTCATAAAATCCGTTTCCAACACTGCGATACCAAATGGTCGCTGGACTTGAAACCGGAGGCGCGAGGTCGGTAAAGCTTCACAAGACCCGTTTCAGAGGTGACCGCCCTTGAATCTTGCGATTCAGGATTTTGAGCAATACTGCGGGGTCTTCTTATTTAGGAAATTTCCCCATGAAAAAAGTCATATTATCCATTTTCACGATGGGTCTTATTTTTGCTCTTACAGGATGTGTAACCAGTACCATTGATTCAGAACGTGTGAATATAGCTCCTAAAGAGCGTGTATTTTCTTATCAAGAAGTATTACCAAATGAAGCGATTGTACGAGTTGCCAGAGTTAATAACTATGGGGCAGGGGGTTGCTATTTCAGCTTTTTAATTGATGATCAATTGGCTTCCAGAATTGATGTTGAAGAAATGGCAATTTTCCGCCTACCAGAAGGAAAACATAAATTTCAGGTAACTTACGATTGGAATGGCCGAGGATTATGTGGAGCATTTTCTGAAGAATCTTCTAGACGATCTGGTCAGATTCGGCAGGTCATATTGAAAAAAGGACACATTTATAATTTTAAAATTGGTTATAACTCATGGGGTTGTGTTTATAGACTTTTCACCGATGAGGGTCAGCCAATAAGTAGTGAAACAAACATATTTGTGTATTAGCGCTACTCCGTCTTCTAAAAATCAGAATACCTCTGGGGGTAAATGACACAAGGGAAAATCATTTTTAAATAAGTATTGGGAGAGTTTTATTGTCTCACGCCCTAAGTAGCTCAACAGCTCTCCTCAAGAGATGACTAGTAAATTATTTCAATTAGATGAATCTTGTTTTTGGGAGTAAAAATGAATAGTAAATATATGAAATGCATAGCCTCTATCTCTATGGTGGTGGCTCTTGTTACGGGTTGTGCCTCATCAAACATCTCTATGGCCAACCGTCCATACAACCCATCTATCAGTCAGGCAAAAAACATCGGCGATATGTTTGGCTACAACCATTGGAGAGACCAACGTGCTCCAGATGGTTTTACTGACACATCTATTCTCACGGATGCAATCTTTAATGCTTCCGCATTGGACGCTGCCTATGGAAGTCCATTTTTGCCAGGTGTAGATGGGTTAAGTGCGTTGGGCTTTGGATTGCTCTTATCTGTTGGCCAATCCATGAAAAAGGAATTTTGGGAAGTTCATTCTAGTTTCGGGTTTGTTCCAGTCAAAGTCGCTCCTACTCCGGAGAAGGCCTCCGAATACCTCGTTGATAACTTAGAAAAAGCTTTCGTCAAAGCTGTTAAAAATCACTTCCCTGAATACACAGTGGAGACATTCGATCCGGCGTGGCGTAAGCCCACAAGTGGAATATTTGGATGGAATCTAAGATCGTATGTTCGTATTGTTCATCTAGTCAATCCTAAACAAGGATGTTTCTCGACAAAAGATTATGAACAGCATAAAGAGGGAATGTGTTGGGTAAAACTTAACTCTGGCTTACCCACTGAACAAATTAGCCTGCCGGCAGCTGCTGGAACAAGCGGTGAGCTAGTTTGGCGTATTTCTCAAAAGGCGATTTTTGAAGAAGATATTCTTTCAGGTATCGATTTTAATCATGGCAGTGACGTAGAAAATATGATTGAACCAACCACACTTTTGCCACAAGTTGCTAAGTACATGCCTAAGTACACATATATTTACCTGGCACCTAGCTACAATTATACGAAGTCAACACCCCCAATCATCTTTGACGGTAACAGAACAATGTTCTTTGTGAAGCCAAAAAATAATTAGAGAAAAGTGTGACTAGTTATTAGCTAGGAGTTTTCTTACGACAAAAAAGCAAGCTATTAAGTGTTTTTATGGGGGCACCGTTTTTCAAATCATTCTTTAACTGCATTATTAGTACAGTCTTGCATTACGGAGTATCTTGTTTTTTGAGAGATGCAACTACGCCTGTTAGGAGGCGTCAGGAAGTAGTACAAATCAGGCGTCAAAAAGTAGCACAAACT
>CALESB010000045.1 GCA_937906995.1 uncultured Sutterella sp. | reverse complement strand
TCCAGAGATTGTATCCATCGATTAAAATCGATGGTTTTACGGCTGTTTCTATAAAAAAGACCCCGACTGGTGCACATCGTTGAGAGGTGTTCGGGGTACGCTTGTGCTAAATGTAGCAAACTAGACACTCAATTTCAAAGACAAGCTAGAAGGATCCACCTCGTCGACAACAACCGCGCTTTTGGCCTTCACCTGCCCCTTGTCCACCGCAGCTACCATCACGACGCTGGGATCTCATACCACAGGCTTGGGAACTGCCTGTACTTTGAGCTCCCTGCCCCATACCACATCCTTGACCTCGACCACGTCCGCGACCACCTTGGCCACGGCCACAACCACGACCGCCACCCATGCCTTGACGGCAGTGACCTTGAGGTGCCACTGGATTACCTAAGTCATCCAAAAAGCCCCCTGCTGCTTTCCAGCCTTGTGCAAAAGCCTTCTTTTCTTCTTCCGTATAGTGAGCTAATTCCAAATCCATCATTGCCATTTCCTCCATGACTTGTAATTGACGCCTAACCCAACGACTGCCTCCCGCTTCTTTCAAAGCTAAACACTCTTGTGGTGTTAAGCGAACCTTTGCTTCTTTTGTATCAACCCGAGGGCGGCCTGCGCCAAGGCGCGCGCCACCGTGCATACCTTTACAACATGGCATAACATTCTCCTTATCTTTACTTGAATACTACTCACCATTTTTCAAATAGTCAATTCACTTAACATGCCTTTTTCCTAGACTATCCCTTTCACACTATTTCAAGAATTACCTTCTTTTTCACATAATGAGAGGACTGTCCTAAGTCTTTTGAAATACCTACGTACAAAAATCAACTTTATTACGTCACTTATACCTTTCGGTTTTGATCGTTAAACATTACAATCAGGCTATCCTCTATTTTTAATTTCTTTGCTAAAAGACTATGTCCTCTATTGAAAACGTTTTACAAATGATTGAAGACAACGACGTCAAGTTCGTTGATCTCCGATTTACTGACATTAAGGGTAAGGAGCAACACGTTAGCATCCCTGCCCGCATGGTCGATGAAGACTTCTTCGAAGAAGGTCAACCGTTTGACGGTTCTTCTATGGATGGCTGGAAGGGTATTGAAGCAAGCGACATGATTTTGATCGCCGATCCTGACAGCGCCCGCTTGGACCCGTTCCGCGAAGAAAATACGTTGATTTTGACCTGCGACGCTGCTGACCCCACAACGGGTAAAGGCTATGAACGCGATCCGCGTTCCATCGCCAAGCGCGCAGAAAACTATTTGAAGTCCACGGGTATCGGTGATACGGCCTACTTTGGCCCGGAACCCGAGTTCTACATTTTTGACTCTGTCATGTGGGATACGGCTCCTGAGCACGCCTTCTTTAAGATTGGTTCTGATGAATCCGGTTGGTCTTCTAAGATCGATTACGAACAAGGTAACCTTGCTCACCGTCCGGGTCACCAAGGTGGTTACTTCCCAGTTCCTCCGATTGACTCCTTCCAAGACATGCGCTCTGAAATGTGTCTTTTGATGGAACAACAAGGCGTTCCAGTGGAAGTGCAACACCATGAAGTCGGTGCTGGTCAATGCGAAATCGGTACGCGTTTTAACACGCTCGTAAAACGCGCCGACTGGACGCAAATCGTGAAGTACACGATTTGGAACGTTGCCGCCGCTTACGGTAAGACCGCCACCTTTATGCCAAAGCCCGTCGTGGGTAGCGCAGGCAGCGGTATGCACGTTCACCAATCCATTTGGAAAGATGGTCAAAACCTCTTTGCTGGTAACGGCTATGCCGGTTTGAGCGACATGGCTCTTTACTACATTGGTGGCGTCATCAAGCACGCTCGTGCATTAAATGCCATTACGAACCCTTCCACGAACTCTTATAAGCGTTTGGTACCTGGCTTTGAAGCTCCTGTGAAGTTGGCTTACTCTGCACGAAACCGTTCTGCTTCCATTCGTATTCCGCATGTTGCAAGCGATAAGGCTCGTCGTATCGAAATCCGCTTCCCGGATCCGATGGCTAACCCCTACTTGTGCTTTGCCGCTTTGTTGATGGCAGGTCTCGATGGCATCATGAATAAGATCCATCCGGGTGAAGCTGCTGACAAGAACCTCTACGACTTGCCGCCGGAAGAAAATGCCAAGATCCCGACGGTCTGTGCCTCTTTGGAAGAAGCGTTGGATGCGTTGGCTGCTGACCACGAATTCTTAACCCGTGGTGGTGTCTTCACAGAAGACATGATCCAAGCTTACCTTCAATTGAAGGCTAAGGAAGTTGAACGCTTCCGCTTGGCCACGGCTCCGGTCGAATTCGATATGTACTATAAGCTCTAATCGCTGCGTATTTTTCGATAAAATGGGCGTTGAGTTCGTTCAACGCCCTTTTTTCTTTTATAGATTTTTCATGACCTTAGACGCACTAAATAACTGGCTTCTTGATTGTGGTTGTAAGCCCCAGCATATCCAACATATCTATCGTGCTATGTTGGGTGTTGTGCCATGGCCCCAAAACGATAACGAAAAGTTTCCTAAAAAACTGCGTGAACGTTTGCCAGAGTTACACCATCAGCTCGACTCTCTCTTAACACTGGTGGATACCCAAGAAGATCCTGAAGAAAAAGAGTCCGCCAAGTTGCTCTTTGCGCTTAAAGATGGGCAAACCATTGAAAGCGTTTTGCTTCCGCGTCAAGGGGTGTGCGTTTCCTCTCAAGTGGGCTGTGCCGTGGGTTGCGTTTTTTGCATGACGGGAAAATCTGGCCTCATTCGCCAATTAACGGACCTTGAGATTGTGGCGCAAGTCATGCGTGCTCGCGCCCTTCGCCCTAAAACCCGTAAAGTCGTCTTCATGGGCATGGGGGAACCCTCACACAACCTGCAAAATGTGATGCGAGCCATTAATTTCTTGGGCACTTACGGGCAGTTCCCTCACAAGAACTTAGTGCTCTCCACGGTGGGTGACGTTCGAGTTTTTAAAGCATTGGATGAAAGCGTCGTTAAACCTGCATTGGCTATTTCACTTCATACCACCAATGAAGAAAAGCGTCGCCTCTTGTTGCCCAAGGCTGGGAAAATCGCCATTGAAACGTTAGTTTCTGAAGCTGAACGCTATGCACGAGAAACCAATTATCCCATTCAATATCAGTGGACTCTGATTGACAATCTCAACGACGGCGACGATGAGGTTAAACGTTTAATTGAATTACTCTGCGGTCACTACGCCATGATGAATTTCATTCCTGTGAACGTTGTCGAGAGTAACACCTATCGTCGACCGCCCATTGAGCGATGCGCAGCCATGGCTCGGGCCTTACAACAAGCGCATATTGTCGCCAAACTTCGTCACTCCGCCGCTCAAGAGGTTGAAGGCGGATGTGGTCAATTGCGAAGTCGCTACATCCAATTGAAAGTTGAACAAAACTAAAGGTTTAATAAAGAATGTCCCTTTTTGCCCAACTCGGTCTCTGCTCCCCGATTTTAAAAGCACTCGAAGACTTAGCGTTTGAAACGCCAACGCCCGTACAAGAGCGAGCTATTCCTGCATTGTTAGAAGGACGAGATGTATTAGGGATTGCACAAACCGGTACGGGGAAAACGGCAGCGTTTGGGTTGCCTCTTTTAAACCGTTTAGCAAAGAAAAGCGGCAAACGCTCTCCTTACCGAGCACCCGCTTTGATTTTGGCCCCCACACGAGAACTCGCTGCGCAAATTCAAGCTGCCCTTCAAGCTTATGCCAAGTATCTACAACTATCGATGGTGTTAATTGTGGGAGGTGTTGGTTTTGGTAAACAACTTAAAGCGTTAGAAGAGGGCGTTGATATTGTCATTGCAACCCCTGGCCGCTTATTGGATCACGCTCGAGATGGGCACTTCTTTTTTGATCAGACGAATTATCTCGTTTTGGATGAAGCTGACCGAATGCTCGATATGGGTTTTATTGCCGATATTCGTGCCATTTTGCGTGAGTGCCCTCGCACACGTCAATCAATGCTTTTTTCTGCCACTTTTTCTGAAGACATTCGTCATTTAGCCGATCGGCTCTTAAATGCTCCGGTCACAGTGGAAATTGCAGCCAATCGTGATGTGAGTGCCATTCGTCAAACAATTTATCAAGTGGCGAAGGAACATAAACGTGATTTCTTACGCGACTTGATTGTGGACAATCAATGGCGACAAGTCTTGGTCTTTACAAAATTAAAGTCAGGCGCTGCACGTTTAGCTAAACACTTGGAAAAAGACGGTTTTACCGTGGACTGTATTCATGGGGACCGAACACAATCGGCACGAAGCAAAGCCTTAGCGAAATTTAAAGCAGGCGACATTCAAATTTTGGTCGCCACTGATGTTGTAGCTCGTGGGATTGATATTAAAGAGCTCCCTCATGTGGTGAATTTTGACCTTCCCAATAACGCAGAAGACTACGTTCATCGCATCGGCCGAACAGGACGCGCAGGGATGGATGGCGAAGCCGTCTCATTAATGCAGCCCGATGATCGGTATCGTTTGCGTGCTATTGAGCGCTTAATCAAACGAAAGTTTGATGTTCAAGTGATTGATGAGGCCCCTGAAGAAAGCTTTGTTGATGAAGCTCCCGAGCAAGAATCAAAACGCGTGAAACCCAAAAACAATGCTCGCGCTTTAAAAGAAGAGCGTACGTCGAGTAAAGGTTTTAAAGACAGTCGCTCTCGACGAGCTGAGCGTAAGGACACCATTGAGAGCCCTTACGTGAGAAACGCTCGTCGCACTGAGGAGCGTCGCAGTCAGTCGCCCAAGCGTCTAAAAAAAGATCTTAGGGAATTTGATTACATTTTGCCGGATTTTGATTAATTAATTGACGAAGAAAACACGTTACAATCAAGGGATTCTTTTGGAAAAATTTATCATGCGCCGTTTATTTTTGTTGTTGATTCCTTTTGTTCTTGCCGGTTGCTCTCAAAGCTTCAATGACCCGCTTTTAGATGCACCGGTGGGACAGCGTGTAACGTGCTCGGCCATCAAGCCCATGCAAAGCCAAGACATGCTCAGTCAAGTCCCCTTAAATTGTCCGGAGATCAACATTTCAGCGACCTTAAGTGAGCTGCGTGATGCAGGTTGGCGCTTAGAAAGTGTGAATTTAGGAGCGGAGGTGTTGGTCAACAACAACCTTGCCAGTGAAGTCGACATTGTTGTTCGTAAAGTCTATTAGCGAAAAAAGGAGTGTTTATGTCGTCCATTCTTCATGAGTTGCGTTGTGAACTTCAAAAAAAAGGTTGCAACGCTTTTTTTATTGCCTTAAGTGACCCTCATTTATCTGAATACATTCCCAATCACTACACGTTCTTACGAGCACTTTCTGGTTTTACGGGTTCTAACGGTACCGTTGTTGTAACCATGGATGACGCCCGCCTTTGGACCGACTCTCGCTATTGGGAACAAGCTGCTCAACAGCTTGGGCCCGACTTCACCTTAATGCGCGATGGTGATCGTACGTTAGCCGGTGTCTACGAATGGCTAAAAGAAAAAAACGCAACGACACCGTTAACGCTCGCTTGTCCTTTAAGTTGCTTAAGCGCTTCGCTCTGCCCTCGCTTAAAAGAAGCTGTCACAAAAGTTGTTGACTTTGAAAACCACGACTTTGATGCCTTGTGGCCCAATCGCCCGGCCTTGGTCTTTAATACCCCGTTTATCCATCATGCTAGTAGCGTAAGTTCCGCTGATAAATTGGCTCGCCTGCGTGCTCACTTAAAGGATAACCACGTCAACGGAGGCCTTCTTTTAACGCGCCTTGACGATATTGCTTGGATCACCAACCTTCGAGGCTCAGACATTGACTACAATCCCGTCTTTCTCTCATGGGCCTTCATTAAGGAAACGAGTGCTCAACTATTTATTCGACTTGAAGCCTTAACGGATGAAGTCAAAGCGCATCTCGTGGCTGCTGGCTGGGAGCTTTTACCTTATGAAGCGCTTGAAGAGGTGTTAAGTCTTGAAGATGTGATCGTAACGAAAGTCGCAGACCTTAATGCGCGACTCTATGAAAAGTTTGAATCTAAGCTCGTCAACTTCAAACACCCCGTTGCCCTTTGGAAGTCCATTAAGACCCCGGAAGAAATCGCAGGCTTAAAGGCCGTGATGGTTGATGACGGCTTGACCCTTGAATACTTTATCGCTGAAATCAAAGAGCGTTTAGCTAAGGGCGAAGCGTTAACCGAAAACGATGCCGTGGATATTCTTCACAAGTATCGCAGTCGAATCCCTGGCTTTATCGGTGAAAGCTTTACAACCATTGCTGCTGTGAATGATCATGCTGCCCTTCCCCACTACGCCCCGACACCGGGTCAAGGCGCTCCCATTAAGATGCCTTGCGTTTTACTTGTGGATTCCGGCGCTCATTACGATCGTGGCACAACGGACACAACGCGCACGTGGTTCTTGGGTGACGTGAATAACTTAAATCCCGACGATCTTAAGCAACTCAAGGCGGACTACCGTGCTGTTTACCAAGGCATGATGGACTTGATGAATGCCGAGTTTGAACCCGGTACCACGGGGTTTGAGCTTGACCCGATTGCTCGCAGGCCTCTTCAAGCCATCGGTGCTGACTATGGTCACGGTACAGGGCACGGCATTGGCTTGACGCTCAATGTCCATGAAGCACCTCCCAATATCTCTCCACGTGATATGGAAGGACCTAAGACCCCCTTTGCTCCTGGCATGATTGTAAGTGATGAACCCGGTATTTATCGCCCAGGAAAATGGGGGATCCGTATTGAAAATATGCTACTTTGCGTTGAAAAACCCAATGGGAAGTATGGGTTTGAGTGCTTAACAAAGTGCAGTATTGACGATACGTTGATGAAGGATTAAGACTTTTATAGCCTTAAAAATGGAGACGGCGAGGAAAAGTTCTCGCCGCTTTTATGAGCTCAGAAATATCAATTATTTTGATGAAAATTAATATAAGAATCGTGACAACAACCAACCATAGGTAACTACACTGATAGTTGTTACCCAACCTGGGAACTGATAGCTGTGGTTAAGAACATATTTGCCAATATGCATAGATCCCGTACGGTCAAAGGCATACAAAAAAACTCGCCGTGTGAGCATAACTGCAAAATTACAGACATAGGCTTGCGAGGTGTTGTTGCGGATGAGTTTACCAAATAATATCAAAGAAAATCTAAAAGTCTGAATGAGTATGTTTTTTAAATATGCTTAGTTGGGTTTAATTGGATTTTTCCTAACGGGTGATAAACGCACACAAGAAGATATAAAGAAAGCTAAAAATTTAGCTAAGGAGATCTAAATGACTATTAATTTAACTCCCTTCGACCCTGCAGAATATCTTGAAACCGACGAAGATATCGCAGCTTTTTTGGATGATGCCCTACAAACAGGCAATGCTGGATATATTGCACATGCCGTAGGTGTTGTTGCAAGGGCGAAAGGCATGACTGCTTTATCTCAAAAAACAGGAATTGCTAGAGAGCAACTCTATCGCTCTTTTAGTGGTCAAGGCAATCCAACATTAAAGACTACATTCTCTGTCCTTGAAGCTCTCGGTATTAAATTAAGTGTCTCACACAATATTGTTTCTTAAAATGAGAAGTTAGTTTCGTTTTAACCGCCTTCGGGCGGTTTGTCTTTTGTATCTAGCCTGTACATAAACACATACTGTCTCCACCGACCCAACGGTATCTTTGCATCTTATAAATGAATTATTTTGGGAATTGAAATCTGTACTTTTGCTATGTTTACCCTATCAATGATAGGTCTAAATATTTGGTAAACCTCCCAAACGTCCTAATAAATAGTTATTAATCAAATTGTTATCGCTCCGGATATCTTTAAATTCACTAAAAGCAACCAGAGTAGACTCCCCGTTTGAGTTCTTTTCTGAAACCCAAATTTCATCTCTACGCAATAACTTCTGATCCATCAACTGAACGTCCTGAGTTGTAAAAATCAATTGATTTCGATTGTCTTGACCACAATGATCCAAAAATCTCTTTAAACACTCTTGAGTCACCAAGGTATGAAGGCTTCTGTCCAACTCATCAATCACTACAACTGTCGGGAGCTTCGGCTGACAAAGCATTAATAAGGAGGGAGCTAAATCCACTAGTCTATTCGTTCCATCTGACTCCTCATCTAATGAAAATGCCACTTCGGTTCCATCCGCTTTCCGATGCTTAGCAATGACCTTTTTGGCTTTAATTTCGTCGCCTTGCTTATACAAAACAATGGCAGAAGTTAGCCACGGATGGCGTATAACAGACTTTTCTCCATCTTTAAGCTGAGTTTGTAAAGCTTTTAAATTCTCTGTCGAAAGAGGAACCGATGACAAATCAATTTCTTGACCTTCTAAGCGCTCCACTCCTGTACCAAACTCCACCAAAAGTTGAGAAACACTCTTGGACAAGGGGTCCGATTTGTCAATTATGCGATTCACCGGTCCGAACATTGTGTAAGGCGTAACAATCACCAATTGTTTTTCAAACCAGTCAAATACCTCCTTAAAGGTTGGGATGGCTTGGAGCACAGTATTTGTTAAAAATAATGTATTTGCTCTTGTTGTTTTGGTTGAGAAATTGAGTAGTTCGCGCTCTTTGAGTCCCTCTCCTAACACAAATTCCTGACCAACTCGGCGATATAACATTTTCCGAGAAGTACTATTCACTCGATGAAGACTCTCTGATACCACTCGATCAGGAGTAACAGAGAAAGCAAATTCATAGATCAACTCATTAATTAGAAGATCCAGCTCAATGGTTAAAGGCTTTTGCGTTCCTAAATCATCTAATTTAAAGCGCTTTACTGGAATAGCATCATTGATACCAACACCTTGCAATACATAAGCCTTAACAAATGCAAGAGCTTCAACTAAATTACTTTTCCCTGACGCATTGGCACCATATATTGCAGTAAGCGGAAGGAGCTTGAGTCGAAATTTTTTTACAGATGACAAAGTCTCTGCATGTTGTTTTTCAGCAGTTGCCAGTAAGCTCAACTCCGTGTCTTCTTTATAAGACGTCCAGTTATTTAATAAAAATCGTAATAACATGATCCGTACTCCTATTCTTTGTAGCATATATGATTTATTGCAAGATAGGATACTTTTTCTCTCAACTTGTAATTTAAATTGCTGTAAGTGACGTATTCTAAATATCAAAGAAATGAACAAATTCTATGTCAAGCCAAATTCTGCTAAGTTCGATCCGCCAACCCTCTACAACAAACTTCTCTTTACCTACTCCCGGAGGCGCGCTTCCTCAGTTCAATGTCTTGAATATCACTCCCTAAGGGATCATTTTTGGCCAATAAGTCAATGTCATCAGCTAATTGAAGAGTATATAAAACCCGCAAATATGTCCCCATTGCTACAGTTGGAACACCTTTTTCTACCTTGGATACTGTTAAAGCCGAACACTGCGCTCGCTCCACTATTTGCTCGATAGTCATAAACTGGCACTTCCTTCACGCTTTCCACACGCTTTTGATCATGAAGTCAATGCGAACGACCAGAGATTGGGTATGGGCTTACATAAGCTGTAGACAAAAAGCTCACAAAAGTTCTTGGAACCTCTGTGAGCTGATGAGCTGTAAAGTCTCTAGGCTAAGATACTAGACATGATAAAAATACAGACAAAGCCCGTTAACATCGGTATTGCTGTACGACGAACAATTTCAAATGGAGAAATATTAGCTAGACCGGAAATTGCAATCACGCAGCCAGAAATCGGACTCATGGAACGAATACAACCAGAAGACAATTGCATACCCGTTAACATCCATTGAGCATTACCACCGACCGCCTGGCAAATTCCTGGAATCATTGGAGCAAAGCTAAAGAAGGCTGCATTGCCCGAACCCATTACAAACGTCGATAAACCAATGATGGCGAACATAACGGCATAAACAATCAGATAACCACCTCCAAAATTGCTAGCAGCATCGATGAGAGTGGCAATACCACCGGATCGTGTAAGACCTGCTGCAAACATTTCAGCGCAAACAATCAACACAACAGTGGAGCTGAAAATCTTACCCATACCCTCGAAGAAGACTTTGATGTTTGCAAATGACTCTTTTAAATTTCTCCGATTAATACAGTCGATAACAAAGGTGATAATCATGGAAGCCATCACAGCGGTGATGATGTCCAATTTAATGCCATCGTAGACTAAAGGTGAGAAGATAAATAGGAATGCTAACGGCACTAACGGGAAGATAGCGTAGTAAGCAGGGGCCTTTTCGCTTTTATCTGCTTCTGACAAATCCTTTGTTACGAAGTCTGCTGCGGTGATGTGACCACTAGCTAAATCCTTTTTATCAAAGTAGCGTTGAACAAAGTAATGAACAATACAGATAATGACCAATACAACCGGTGCAATGACCAATTGATAGTCAACAAAAATGTTCATCACATGAATACCTGTGAGCTTAGTTGACATCAAGTTATTTGCACCCAAAGGACTCAAACCAAATGCGCCAGTCATTGCAACAGAAGCACATGCGGATTGACGACTAACCCCAGCACTTAACATCAATGGATAAACGGTGACCATCATCAAAATAGCCAAGCCGACGGCGGAACCCAGCACAACATTTAAGCATTGGCCAACCACACAACCTAACACCATAATGATGTACGGCGAATTAATTAATGACATTGGCTTCGTGCAAACATGAACCAAAGCACTCGTTGCTCCGATCTTACTCATGTAATAACCGAAGCCACCGATAATCATGATGTTCATACCAAGACCACCGGTTCGAGAAGTCAGCAAATTGCTAAAGATCCCCAAAATATCGAAGCCCAAGAAACCTGTTGCTTTCTTTCCTGTAGCAACTGGATCTCCTGTAACCAATGCAACGATTAGAACAGTCACTAAGCCAACAACGAATAGTGACCAAGCTGGATAGAATTTTTTAACAATCAGTACACAAATAACAATGACTGAAAGTAGAACAAGTAGTACGCCAAACATACGACCTCCTGTTTAGCTTTATTACTAATGCTTAACAGATTGATTTAATATCGGTTTAAAACCATCAGTACCTACTAATGCAACTGCCGTTAAAATCAAAAGCTGTGGCCCTTGATGAATATTGACCTTATCGAAGTATTCATTAACGGTATGACACTTATCTTGGAATCCCCCTGATGACAAGCAAGTTGCCGGCAACCCAAGCCCTAAAGCAGCATTTGCATCTGTTGAAGATAAGCCGTAATCGGTAAGCTCTAAACCCAATGCTTTTAACGCAGAGCGTGATGCCTGCAATACTGGACAGTTTTCTGGTCTAAGTCCTGCGGGTCGATCACCAATGGGAGTTTTAATTAACTTCACCTGATAGTCTGGATTCGTAATGTTCCACAGTTCATTTTCCTCTTTGACCCCCTCTTCAAAGCATTGAATAATCTGCTTTTCCAAGTTAGAAAGAAGTTGAGGATCAAGGCTTCGCATATCCACTTCGACTTCACAACTTGGTGCAACGGTATTCACACTTGTTCCGCCTTTGATAGTTCCTAATGTATAAGTTGTTCTTGGATTTTCGATTGTCTTGATATGAGCGACTTTGGCACCTGCTAGACACATTGCATGAATAGCGCTCCCAACAACACCAAACTCACTGTAAGAGTGGCCGCCGGGGCCAACAATCGTCATTCGATAGCGACGAGAACCAACCGCACCACGCAGTATGCGACCAATATCCGTGTTATCAATAGCAATAAAACCATCTACTTGGTGATGCGCCATGAAGTGTTTCGCACCTCGAATATCACCTAGTCCTTCTTCCCCTACTGTGGCAACAAAATAAAGATCACCTTCTGTTTCAACATTAGCTTCATTCAACGAACGAATCACTTGTAAAAATGCACGAAGGCCAGAACAGTTATCTCCAATGCCCGGTGCATAATAGCGATTACCCTCTTGGCGCACAGTAACATCGGTTCCAGCAGGAAAAACCGTATCCATATGAGCCCCAATTGCAAGAACAGGTCCTTGTCCCTTACCTGCTCTAAACCCAATAACATTACCAATTTCGTCAATCTGAACATCCTTCAGACCGTATGCCTTCATGCGTTTGAGCATCTCCTGAGCACGAACCTGCTCCTCAAACGTCGGAGCCGGTATTTCGCAGATTTCAACCTGCTCTTGCATACTAAATTCCGTTTCATCGACTGCAATTTGTAATGCTTTAGCAACAGTAGGAGATTGCATTAAAGCTTCTACTTGCGCATATATCGATGAATCAAGGGGTGGAATATGATTTGACATGGTGTTTCTCCTAAAAGTCACCCCTTCAGTTTAGGTCTATGATGTAACGAGTTAAATAACAGTGCTCTATCATCAATCATGTATATGATTTAACCTTGTGGCGGTGATATATGGAGAAGATTCCTCCCATTTCTAGAAGCCCTCTTTATATGCAGGTTAGACAAATTCTTTTGTCTCGAATTCAATCTGGGGATTGGCGGCCTGGCCAGCAAATTCCTACTGAACCGGTTCTCGCCTCACAATTTGATGTGTCCATTGGAACCATTAGAAAAGCCATTGACTCACTTGTTAATGACGGATTGATTTTGAGAAAAGAAGGAATCGGCACCTTTGTGAAAACGTATAAAGGCGCTGGTTATTGGAATGCTTTTCACATTTTCCGAGATCTAGAAGGACGGGTTAGAGGTACTAAAGGCAACTTGGTTCTTTTTGAAAATACGACTGCGCCAGAATTTATTACCCGTTCACTGATGGTTGATAAAGATTGCGAGTTTATTCATATCATTCGTCACTGGTATCATACTTACAACAATGCTGAAAAGCTTGTTTCTATTGATGAAAGTTTCTTAATTGCAAAAGAATTTAAAGGCTTAACCTACCAGCGTTTTTTAGACTCTTTTGATAAGAAAGACTCCTTCTACCAATTCTTCGATCGAGAATTTGGCGTAGTTATCGTCAACCAACGGTGCTCGACTTGCTATGAAAAGGTTTCGGCAGAAATCGCTTCTACCATACAAGTCCCCAATGGATTTGAGACTTTAAGAACAGACCGTATTTCCTACACTTTTGGACATAAACCTGTCGAGTATCGAATTAATCGTGGACAAGTTAACTACACAAAGATTTATTTTGATTTAAGCAATGCATAGTAGAGGCTTACACAATGCATCTCGATTACAGATAAAAAACAACTTTCCTCATATCATCATAATACCAATAAACGAAAGGTCTAAAATCTATACCTAACTTTTCTCTTTTAAAAATTTATAACCTTTGACAATGAAAAACTCAACCTTCCAAAAAATCGCCTGGCTAACCTTGACTCTGACGCTAACAGGCTGTCAAACGTTGTACTACAACCCTAACTGTCTTGATGCAAACACAGCTCAGGTAAATTTTGAAAGAGATCAAATGCAATGCCGTGCATATGCAGATGGTTCTGTTCAAATTCCACCATCGCATCAAGTCCAAAATTATCAATACCAAATCAACGGACAATCGTATACAAGACCAATGTTTGGTGGCTATGAAACAACCTATAACGCCCAAGTTACTGCCACGCCATCAATGGCGGATATGATGCAATCAATGACAACATCTTTCGTACAAATAGCAGCCCTTATGGCCAGAGAAGAAAGATATGAAAACTGTCTGAAAAATCTCGGATGGACCAAAAACAAAAAAGAAGCATTTCCAAATGATGACTTGCTCTTAGATGCACCAACAATTACTGCAGATACAGTAAAGCCCAATTTTTATAAACTTACCAAACGTTCAAAAAAACTCCCGTTATCTGTCGCAGTTCAGGACCTAAACCTTTCGGATCTAGTCTTTAAAAACGGGAGCCATACATATACGTTAAATGTTAAAAGTTTTGATACCGCACTTCAAAAAGAGTTAGCACAGCATTTTAGAAAGGTCACTCAGCAAAAGGATGCCGATATTTTCTGCTTTGTATCCGTTCAATTGAATGTATTACCAACTGAAAGCAAATACTCTGGTCAACTTGTCATTGAATTCAAAGATCGTGCGGGTAGACCCATTCAAGGCGTGTGGTATCGAAACATTCAAACGATTCCAACAAATGACAAAAAGCTCGACAGTTTGAGCAAAATGCTAACTGAACAAGCAATGATCGATTTAATCGATCACACGGGGTGGTTGATGAATCAAAAAGATTTCAGAGAAAGTTTTTCTCATCACTCCATAAGCAAACTCTCTTGTAATTAATCATTAGGAATCTTTTATTGGGCAGCAAAGAACGAACAAACTTAATAGCACTGTTCTTTACGAGCTTCATCACATCCTTCAGGAGTTAAATCGAAAGTTGTAATTACCTAAGCCCTACTTGCATTTGGTGTGTGCATATAGCTATGGACGCGCCGGATTCTTCTTAAGACTTGAAATATTCCATTAATCCTTTATCTTTTTCATTTTCTTGATCCATCTCATTCTCTTTTTGAGACATTTCAAATAATTGCAACTCGATCTGTCTAACCTTACTAATGGAAGATTCTGAGTCTATTACAAATCCTAGCTTTTTGAGTTTAACAATTTCCTTCTCATCTGACATCTTAAGAATTCCAGCCAAATATTTCTTATACACATTTATCGTCAGCTTAGTATCTTCGGATAAATTTAATTTGTTTTGAATTTTACTATCACAAATCGGAAAGACCTCTGGATTACAAAAATGCAATACTTTGGATGAACCTACGACTGAGTTATTTACAAACATAACTAATTTTTCAAAGTCACTTTTTGCCCCAGTCTTTGATTTACTATTAAAAATATTATTTGAGCAGTTCTCGGAATTGTAATCTTCTCTCTTTGCTTTTTTAGCTTCCTGCATAATGCGTCCAATTTCTTTTAATGCCTGCTGATTAAACGCGCCAGATGCCTCATCAATCACATTCGATGATTTTGTGAGATTTATAATAGTCGGCATCCATCCATAAACCATATGAACACCTTGGATCACTGCATCAGAATCGCTACTAAAATCTGCTTTTGCAAAAAACTTACACAAAGCATCATATGAAGCGTTATAACTCTTTAAATTTGAAGAGGATCTATCTGCCATTACAAAACTCCTAACTCGGAATATCAATCAAGATTAATAAATTACCGATTCACCACCGGCGTCCCCATATTATTAATCTGAACAATCAATGAGTACAACTCATCCCGCTTGCCCTTATCTTTAAAGCACAACTGATAAGCCCCGAAGTTGCCGTTGATTCTCACGTAATAGTGACCTGAGTAGTAGCTACTAATTTCACGAATGTCACTTACTGAAACTGTAATACGTTTTAACCCTAAAACCCTTGCAATGTATTCTGGATAAAAGAGCTCACCGATGGAATTGGCAGATGCATAACTGGCAGGAAAACTAAAGGTGCGTTCTGACAAATCAATTAAATACCCATCTTTGATCTGCTGATATTTCAAGAAATAAAGTGCTGCAAATAATAAAAAGAGCATTACCCATAAAAAGCCATAACTGCCCAGCAACGATATGACGGCTAATGCTACAAAGAATACCGCAATAAACAAGCGACTTAGTGCTCGCTTAGGATCACCGATCTTATAAAGACTTTGCTCAACCTCTGTGTTTTTATTAATCATTGGGGCCTCTTACCACTTATAAATCAAGACTAATGTTAAAAGCTTAGTCCCGTCTGTTACATTTTTCAAACCTACTTGTTTTGTCAAACTTTATCAGCCAAAAACAAGTCATCTCGTATAGGACTATGACAGTCGTGGGGCTCAACGGAATCGTTGTATTAAACACCATCCTAACGTGGCAGCAATAAGACTTCTATTACGAGATGAGTTTCTTCAACCCCCTCACTAACTTCCAAAGCATTTTCTTTCTCACGCTCCCATCTGGTGCGATCTTTTTTACCACCCCCACTAATTGATCATAACGTTGTATCTTACATAGCACCTCTGCTGAGATTGGCTTTTCAACGTAAACCTTTTCCGTTTGAATAACAACTTGGGGCTTCGGCGGTTCAAGATCCCAACGTGCAATGAAATCGTTCATTAACTTCTGATGTAAACGAAAATCCTTTTGCTGTTCATTTAGAACTTTAGGTAAATAAAGATCATTTCCTAAAACCTTTAGCCAAGTCTCTTTGATATTTTCACTACCAAAATGCTTCATTACAGAAGCTGCTTTCAACGATAAGCTTTGAGCTAACTCTGGATTATCTAAGATGCGCATAATACTTCGAGCTGCTCCTTCGTAACCCGAAAAGTGATTATGTAAGCCTCCATCATTTAAAGATAGCTCAGGTAAATCATAAGTTACGACAGGAATCCCTAAGACTTGAGCTTTCCTAAATCTTGAGATGGAGTTCGAAGTCAATGGACCAACCAACAACATAACTGTTGCTTCTAGAAATACCTTCAACTGTTCATTTTCACCAGATTTAATAAGCTTTACGTGTCGCTCATCCTCAATAGCCCATTGCTTAAGCTCATCAGAAAGAAAAGCGTCGTCTACTAAAATCTCACAAACAATAGACGGCTTTAATGCAAGAGCTCTTTTCAAAATAGAGATAGCTTGCTTTTGTGACTGAGCATCACAACCTGTCGCAATCCAGAACACCTTTTGATGCGTGTGTTCATAAGGCTTTGTTCGTATGGATACTTCAGTTGGCAATGTAGGTATCCACGTGGTCGGTATGCCTAACTGATCGTAATAAACCTTATCCAATGCATCTGTCACAATTAAAGCATCCGCCAATTGAAGTCGTTGAGTTTGATTAGAGAAGTTTCTTAAGGATTGAGGACCTCTCAACACTGCCAAACACGCCGACTCCTCTTGAAAGTAAATGACCTTTACTCCCAATTGCTGAAGTAAAACGGTATCGTAAGGACAATGCTTGTGATATGAATTTAAGTAGAGTACCGCGTCAACTTTGTGAGTTTGAGCAATCTTTGACCAAACTTGAGCGCGATGCTCAGAATAACTAGCAGGCAAAGCTTCTCGAGAGACACCTTCCAGTATTGAGGGTAAAATCTTTTCTTTTTCTGAAATAAGTACCAGTTGATAGTTCAGCGTTTGTAAAATTGGAATATGTTGGTTAAAAAAATGTTCATTTGTGCATTCATCAGCATAAATGGCTAAGACTTGAGTTGTCTTTTCAGGTTGATGAGAAGGCCGTTTTAAATCTAATGCCATATTGACAAAAGCCTCTTGAGAAAAACGAGGCGTTTGCGAAAACTTTCCAATGACATCCTGAGGCTGATTGTAAGTCAATAAGTACCCTAGACCTTCTGGGCGTTGTGACTCTTGAAGCAGACTCAAGCGATAGAGTTGGTAGTCCAACATATTTGACTTTAACCATTGCAACGCTTCTGTTATTACAGGGTCTTCATCATAATTAGTAGTCTTGATAACTGACTGAAGATCTTTAATAATCAATGGCTCAGCAGCATATTGGTGATATTTTTCGATGGTGACGTCACCAGTGGACACTCCACTACCAAGTCGATACACATAGTATGGTGGAGTCAGAACTCTCTTATAGGTTTTAGCATATAGGCAAATAATAAAAAATAAGAATATGTCCTCTGCACAGATAATTTTTCGATCAGGTATGTGCTTAGCAGCTTGCTTTAGAATCGCAGTTCGATAAATCTTATTCCAAAGAGTGAAAGTCCCTTTTTTCTTATTCGAAAAAACGTTATTAAGAATGCTCTGGTAACCTGAAATAGAGTACTCTGTTGGATAATTGAGATAGTTTTCGTTTCCAGACACTTGTTCTTGTACGCCACCACAACAAGCAATAGAAAACTGCAAAATATTAACGTTGTTTGTTTGAGCTAAGAATAAGAGCTCTTCTAATGTAGTTTTGCTTGGTAAAAAGTCATCACTATCTAAAATTAATGTGTATTTTCCACTTGCCGCATCAATAGCATGCTTGCGAGCCTTTAATAGACCTTCGTTATCCGATAGGTGAATGACCTTTACTCTAGCGTCTTTAAAGGCAAAGCTATCTAAGAGTTCACCACTTCGATCAGTTGATCCATCATCGACAAAAATATACTCAACATTTTCTAAAGTCTGAACAGATAGGCTATCTAAGCACTCTCCTAACCATTTTTGGACGTTATAAACTGGGATGAGGACTGACAACTGTATCACTGATCTCTTACTTAGTTGCTCAACAGGATGCTCAAACATGTCTTCCTCCAGAACTCTCACATCAAGCTACATTTAACCCTCTTTATTCTTTTATCTCAAATACCCACTTAAAGATATCCTTAGTAACGTTGATAAACGTAGGATTCTTCTTTGTTACAGCCATGTAATACAACGCATTTTCCAACGACATTTTCAAATTCAGTTTTCGGCGATGCGAATCCTTCAAACTTGCTTGCATAATGCTACTTTTCCGAATCCGATATTGATATAAACGCTCTTTTATAGTCGCAATACGAGGTTCACTGGACAGTACTTTAATATGAAACCCATTATCTTCATGCAAAATTTTCTTTTCTACGAACTGAAGGTAATTATCTCTTAAAAAGGAAGTCAGATAGAGCTTCCCCCAAGCAACACATGCTATCGCGTCATGCAATTGGCGAAAGTTAGCCTCATTGACGACACTATCCCCGACTTTAATTTCAAGGAATTGATTTAACTCTTGAATATATGAATCCATTTCAAGGGATGCGTCATGGGGAAAAGCCAAGGCTCCACCGACAACAACATCGGCATCCGTTTCTAACGCTCTTTGAATAAGCTTTTCAATGGTATCCGTTTTAATATAATCATCTGAATCCAAAAAGTAGATGTAGTCCCCTCGAGCCAGTTCTATCCCCGTATTTCTTGCGGCCCCCAAACCTAAATTTTTTTGATGACTGATAAGACGGATTCTCGGCTCAAGAATTGCAAAATTTTTAATAATTTCGATGGAGCCATCGGTACTACAGTCATCGATGCAAAGAATTTCAAGATTCGTGTAACTTTGATGGATCACTGAATTCAAACAGTCTTCTAAATAAGAGAAGACGTTATACACAGGGATCACCACACTAACAAAAGGTAAGGGCGTTTGCATAACACTTCAATTTTTCATCGAATATGGAAAATACGGATTATTTTGACTTCGATCTAAATCAATAGCTAATATTGTAGATTCAGAGTATAGGTTCCGTGATTAATATAGCGATTTGTTAACGCAGTATGAGTTGGTTTATATTGTCTTTCATAGTGTCCATTATACGTCTATCATTTCTCTGAACTACCCATTAAATTATGACACGCAATATTAAAGTTACCATGCATGACAAGCAATTAGTAGCTCCCTTAGGGGGGGGCACATCTTTAAAGACTACTCCTCGTCTTTCGGTTGTCGTTCCTGTATATAACGTCGAAATTTGGTTGAGCTCCTGCCTGCGTAGTTTATCGTCTCAAACGCTTAAAGAAGTTGAATTTATAGTTATTAACGATGCTTCCCCCGATCACTGTGGTGATTTGCTTGGCGCATGGGCATTAACTGAAGTTCGAGCTAAAGTCGTTCATTTTTCAGAAAATCAAGGAACTTATGCTGCAAGAAATTATGGGATTGCTATGGCCTCGGCGCCCTTCATTACATTTATCGATAGTGATGATTATTACCCATCCGCAGATACTCTTGAGACACTCATTACAACAACTGAAAAAATCAATGTTGACATTCTTCAATTTCACATCAATTGCGTTGGACAAAATGTAGCTAGAAACAATGACGTGGCTCAATGGTTCAATTGTCCCAATAAAGATTATGAAATTCGGGGCTCTGAAAATATTATTTTAAATTCCTTCTCGGACTCAAGACAAGCGTCCTGGAATCTTTGCAATAAAGTTTTTCGTACGGATATTTTGAAAAAAACAATTAAACTCATTCCTAATGAACATATTGTTTGCGCTGAAGACGCATTCCTTTACTTTGTATATTGCTTATTTTCTGAATCATATCAATACCTATCAAATTTAAATTGTTACACCTATCGAGTTGGTGTTGGCATTTCTACAAGCACTGTTTGCCTAACTAAATTCGAAGATTACGTTGATGAGCCAAAAATCATTGAGCTTTTGGAGCAAGTATTGATTACGCTTTCACTAGAAAGCCAAGGCTATCATCAAGCGTTATCTTGGTTCAAAGAAAACCTCTTTAACACACTACTCTTCCGATTTAAGGCCCTTCCTGCTAAAGATATGGTTGCAGGACTTTCGTTATTACTTAAAAATCATTCTTCAAGCATTATTCTCAGAAAAATCAAAGAACATAATATCTTCTGTGATAATAAATTCAGAGAAGTTGTTTCTTCTTTGGACTTTCCGCATGTGACAAAGGAAATCAAAACCATAGCCGTTTATGTTGGAACTTACCAAGCAGGCGTAGGCAAACAAGATATAGATTGGAAAATTGAGTTATTACAGAAATTGGGCTACAAAATCATTTTAATAACTGATCTAGATGAAAAGAGAAATTCTTCACATTTAGGCAGTGATACACAATGGAATATCATTAGCGGTTCCTATTTAAAAGGACGGGGGGATGATTTATTGTCACTAGTCCAAAGCCACAGCATTGATGCAGTCATTTACCATGGCGATAATCAAAATCTTTGGCTCTATGACACTACATTATTGAAGTCCATAAACGTCAAGGTCGTATTTAACTTATCAGGCTATTCTGCAACTCAACTTAGAAAGGGACTCAGTAATTTTTTCCATGAAATTCAAGCGTTATGTTTAGCTGATAAAGTCATCGTATCAAATCAAATTGATGAGACTTTTTACCGCCAATATGGTATCAATTGCAACTGTTTACCCATTCCCATTAGCTTTGATACTTTTAGATCATATAGTCAACCAACCAGAAACCGACTTTTATGGGTTGGTGTAATTGATATGGGCGAAGACTTTCAAAATGTACTGAAATTTTTCAAAAAAATCATCGAAGCTCAACCACATACTATTTGTGAACTTGTGGGCCCCGCTAGCAACGACAGGGCAAAGGAGACACTTGATCAGTACCTAAGATCTCAACATCTAGAAAACAATATTATTTGGCAAGGACCTCAAACAAATCTGCAACCTTTCTTTGAAAGCGCAGCGTTGCTTTTAGTCACCGACTGTGCGAATCATGTCCCATCCACTATACAAACAGCTTTGAACCTAGGCGTACCTACGGTTTGTACCACAAAATCTTGTGTAGCAGATTTTGAACATATCAATCCCCATTTACTTATTCAATGTAATGATGAAGTTGATACAGAAGTTTGTGTTGTAGTGGATATTTTAAATAATCAGCAACGCTATGATTGCATTGGTAAGGAGAACCTCAATGCAGCTCTCATTGAATCAAAACTTCAAAAATGGCAAAATTTTCTGTCCGACTTAGCAAAACCAAAAAAACAAGTCTCCACTGAGCAATTACATATGTTGTACCACCTGCAATTGATAAGCAATGCTGTTAATAACTACGATAAAAAATTCACAGCCTCAGAACTACTAACAAGATGTGTTGTTGAAACAAAATATGTTTATGCAGATAAAACAACACCAATAAATATTCAAAGAAAAATTTATCGTTACGACAGGATGGTGGAAGTAATTAAACGAATTGCTCCAGATGGAAGCTTTAGAAAAAATGTGTTACTCAACCTTTTAAGAATTCTAAATAAATGCTTTAGGTAGGTTCAATGAATATATTATGAAATGTTATTTTGCCTTCTCACAGCCAGAAGAAACGTATCAATTGTCAGAAGGCATTTAAAAATAGTACAGATAAGGCGTTAGATGTTAGTACAG
>CALESB010000044.1 GCA_937906995.1 uncultured Sutterella sp. | reverse complement strand
GCCTGTAATTGCGGTGTGAGAGGGGCGAGCCTGAAAACTCCCCCTACTCGATTAAGTTTAATGCATAAAGAAATTAATCAAAGGAGGAGCAATCATTGGTGCCATAAAGGCGGTTACAAGTCCTGCAAGGCCCATTGCAAGGCCTGCAAATGCACCCGCTTTCTCACTGATTTGAAAAGCACGAGAAGTACCCATGCCGTGAGCGGAAACACCCAGAGCAAAGCCCTGAATATAGTCCTTTTTAATACGGAATATCTTATATAACGGAGTTGCAATAAGTGCACCAGTAATACCTGTAAGCACAACGATACCTGCAGTAAATTCAGGTAACCCGCCCATCTTATCTGCAATACCCATAGCGATCGGAGTAGTTACGCTTTTAGGAGCTAGACTCATGATAGTTTCAAAAGAGGCTCCAAACATCACGCCAAGCAAAACAGTAGAGACAATACCAGTAAAGCATCCAACGAAAACTCCAATGAAAATTGGGGCCCAAAGTTTAGCTAAACGGCGACGTTGATCAAAGAGAGGAATCGCTAAAGCAACGGTTGCAGGTCCGAGCAAAAAGTGCACAAATTTAGCGCCTTCAAAGAAAGTGTCATAGGGAGTGTTGGTACCTACAACAATTGCAATCAAAATGCTAACAGCAATGACAAAGGGAGAGAAAAGGGTGAGATAACCTGTTTTCTTGTAAACGATAATACCTAGTTGATAAGAAATGAGAGTTAAACAAAGCCAAAGGGCAGGTTCAGCTTGTAAGTGATGCCATAAATCAATTATTGTCGTCATCATCAACTCCTAATAATTTGGCAGTCCATTGCACTGTCAAACCGGTGACAACCATCGTAATGCCAGTACCAATCACCAAAATGATGGCAATAGCAATCCATTCAGATTGAATTCGATCAAGATGACGGATGATACCCACACCGGCAGGGACGAATAGAAGCGCTAGGTGTGCTAGTAACACCGAGGCGGTTAAACGAACTTTTTCAATCAGAGTGTCACTGATAAAAAAGCCGATCAATAAGAAAAGCATTCCAAATACTGGTCCAGGAACTGGCAATCCTAGCGCATAGGAAATAGCTTCCCCTGTAAGTTGTAGAAGCAAAAATAGTGCAATCGACAGTAGCATGCCTATAACCCCCGTAAAAACCCTAGCATCAAGGGGAGAAATTGTGTCACCAATGATGACTGAATGCTAGAGATAAGGAGTCATAAGAACTGAAACTATTTGTAACGAACGGGTCAGGTTTTTCCTTAGGAACAAATACGAATTTTAAAAAGTGTTTCATAGATCTACAATAATCAACAGGTTATCTGATTTTGCCTTTTTCCTAATGGAGGGGAAGCATATGCAAAAATCACGTTGTGCAGTTGCCGTTGGGTTGGCTTTGTTTGCAGGTGCAGCATTGGCTGCCGTGCCACAAGTGACACCTGAAGTTCAAAAGTCAGCGGAGACGATTTATAAAGATCCTGTGATGCAAAAGATGCTCCAGGAACTCACAAGCCCTGAAAATGCTCAATTCCGCTTTAACACGCATATGGAATTGACGCGTATCGCATCACCGTCTCGCTTTGAAATGCGTCGTCAAGAAGAAATCTCTCGTCGCTTTGTTGAAGAATGGGGTTTCGATAAGAAAGACCTAATGACGACGAAGGAAGGTGTTATTAAGGGCGCCGGTATTCAAGTAGTTGACGGTGAGCCTGTATACAACGTTTGTGTTCGCATCCCTGGATCTTATTCTCAACAAAAGAATGCCAAGAACTACAAGGGTCAATATCCCAAAGTCTTGTTAGAAGGTCATATTGATACGGTTAATCCGGCAGAGTTGCCACCGAAGGAAGCTCCCTATATGCCTGTGAAGTTACAAAAGGCTACGGAAGCTATTGTGACGTCGCCGGCAGCATTGGCTGCTTTGAAGGATGAATTGCATTTCGATAAGAACGGCAAGATTATTCAAGACGAAAACTATAAGAAAGCTTATGTCCGTTATGCAAACTTAGAAGACGCTCAAAAGAAGGGTGGTTATCGTTTGTATGTCCCGGGCTTTAATGATGCTATGGGTAACACGACTTCCGTGTTGACCGCCGCTATCATGATGAAGAAGTACAACATTAAGCCTGTCTATGATATTTGGGTTTGTGGTACGGCCGGTGAAGAAGGTAAGGGTAACTTGGCTGGATTGAAGCAACTCTATGGCTACAACCAAGATACCGGTAAGGGTAATAATGCTTTGAACTTTGTCGCTAACTTTGGTGCTGACTCCACAAGTCCTGGCTCCGGTACCTTGAACTATTTGGGTAGTTATCGCTTTGAAATCAAATACACCGAACCCGCAGGCTATAAGCAAGGTGGTAAGGAAGCTCCGAGTGCTTTGATGGCGATGACACGTTCAATTGCCAAGATTGCTGATGTGAAGACGCCGTATGACCTCGATAAGAAGGCAGAACGTACAACTTATACCGTCGGTGTTTCTCGCTGTGACGATGCCGCCGATGGTCAACGTTCTCGCTCTTGCACATTGATGGTCGATATGCGTTCACCGACGCAAGGTCCTTTGAGTGCTATTCGCGGTCAAATTGAACCCACATTTAAGGCTGCCTTGGATGAAGAAAATGCCAAGTATGGTCTTAAGACGGGTGATAAGGGTGCTGTGAGCATGGAATTGGTTTGGTTCGGTGATCGTCCAGCCTACCAACGTCCGCACTATAACGACATTGCAACGCAAATTTACTGGCAAACGGCCCACACCGTTGGTACGGATATCATCAAGCAATTGCCCACTCGTGCAGCTAGTTTGAATGACAACGTTCCGGCAGCAGTTGGTGTTCCTACGGTGAACTTTAACGTTCATACGCCAGCAGCCGGTGGCGGTGGTCACGCCTTTAACGAATGGGGTATCCCGGGTGATGCACAAGCTGAAGGTAAGCGTATCTTCCGTATGATCATGATGGGCTTGACGGCAGCTGGTTACCACACGAGTGACGGTAAGGTTGTTGCTCCGACGGCAGCTGATCAAGGTAACCGTACGACTGAAGATATGTACTAAACGCGCACCAATAGGATAAGGAGTTCATTATGAAAGCGAAATTATTAGTGGCTTTGTTGGGTTCTTTAGCTGCTGGTGTTGCAATGGCTGAAGTCTCCAGTGTTTTAACGGTTGATATTGCTGGGCCGGGCGGTCACAGTAACGGTGCTTATGGTCGAACAAACGCCGTGCATGCTTCTGCTCGTGCAATCTTAGAGATTGAAAAAGCTATTCCTTCTCAAAAGCAATGTGTTATTTCTGCTTTAAATGGCGGTAACTCTGTTAACTCCATTGCTCAAGACGGTCATTTTAAGGTGTCCTTAAAGGCGAAGGATGCAAAGGAAATGGATGCCTTGAAGAAGAAGGTGGATGCAGCAGTTGCAGCAGGCGTTAAGGCTGAAAATGATTTCCGTTCTGTTAAGAAGGGAGACATGACGGGTGGGGTACCTGCTCAAATTACTTACACAATTAAGTAATAAGTTAGCTTAACGTAAGTCAGGCCACCAACTTAATGATTAGGTTGGTGGCTTTTGAAATGAAAAAAGAGGCGTTTTTTAACGCCTCTTTTTCTTGGACCAAGAAGTCTTTAGGACTTTGAGTTTCAGTAAATCAAGGAGAATCTTTACTGCAACTCTTGAGCTTTGGGAGAGATCTCATCAAACTTCATTGCCACCCCTTTAGGCTTTGCGGTTTGATCAGTAGCTCAAACTTCTTTCTGTTAAGGAGAACTGTACATAAGAATTCTTTAGTGAATCTTACGACTTGGAATTTCACACAAAATGGGACGGCGCTTCTTACGACGTGGGACATGCACTTTC
>CALESB010000043.1 GCA_937906995.1 uncultured Sutterella sp. | reverse complement strand
ATGAGTATGTTTTTTAAATATGCTTAGTTGGGTTTAATTAGATTTTCCCTAACGGCGGTCAGTGTCTACTCCTGACCACCCTTGACTACTCTAGTCTAGAGTACAAACTATTCCCATTCAATAGTACCAGTGGGCTTTGGCGTCAAGTCAAAAACGACTCGGTTAACACCTTCAACCTCATTGGTAATGCGATGAGTGATGTGTTGCAACAAGGCAAAAGGAACATCTTCGACAGTAGCCGTCATTGCGTCAACTGTATTAACAGCACGAATGATGACAGGCCAAGCATCAGTTCGCTTGTTATCTTTTACACCGACACTCTTGAAGTCAGGAATAGCAGTGAAATATTGCCACACCTTACCTTCCAAGCCATTTTTTGCAAATTCTTCACGCAAGATAGCATCAGATTCACGAACGGCTTCCAAACGGTCACGCGTAATAGCACCCAAGCAACGCACGCCAAGACCAGGGCCAGGGAACGGTTGACGGAACACCATGCTGTCAGGCAAACCAAGCGTCTTACCAACCATACGGACTTCGTCCTTAAAGAGCAATTGCAACGGTTCAACCAAACCGAACTGGAGATCTTCAGGCAAACCACCAACATTGTGGTGAGCCTTCACTCCATGGCTTTCTAAAATGTCCGGATAAATCGTGCCTTGAGCCAAGAATTCAATACCGTCTTGTTTACGAGCTTCTTCTTCAAAAACACGGATAAACTCGGCACCGATCACCTTACGCTTGGTTTCTGGATCAGCAATCCCGGCCAATTTATCCAAGAAACGATCCACTGCATCCACGTAAACCAAGTTGGCGTTCATTTGGTTGCGGAATACTTCAACAACTTGCTCTGGTTCACCCTTGCGCAACAAGCCATGATTAACGTGCACACAAACCAATTGTTGGCCAATAGCTTTAATCAACAAAGCGGCAACAACAGAAGAGTCAACACCGCCAGACAAAGCAAGCAACACCTTCTTGTCACCAACTTGCTCGCGGATCACTTTCACTTGTTCTTCAATGAAAGCATTTGCCAACGCTTCATTGGTGATGCGTTGCATGCTTTCGGGGCGAACGATAGTGGACATCGGAATACTCCTAAAACAAAAATAAAATAATAAAAAAACTCATGCGCCACGATCATTTATCCTGAATGGCTCGGGCTTTTATCTACTCATCGATTATAACAAGAGAGGATTGACTTAAAAAAGAAAAGGTCACAGATTTTTTTATTCTGCAACCTTTTCTAACGAGTCCTTAAGCTTCAAGAGCTTAGGCTATTCCCACTCAATTGTGGCTGGCGGTTTACCACTGATATCGTAAACAACACGATTGATACCGCGAACTTCATTAATAATTCGGTTAGAAACCTTACCCAAAAGTTCATACGGCAAATGAGACCAATGAGCGGTCATAAAATCCGTTGTTTCTACACAGCGTAAGCTAACAACCCATTCATAAGTACGACCATCACCCATCACGCCCACACTCTTTACTGGCATAAAGACGACAAAGGCTTGGCTGACTTTATCATAAAGGTCCGCAGCACGTAGTTCTTCAATAAAAATAGCATCCGCTTCACGCAACAGGTCTGCGTATTCCTTTTTCACTTCACCCAAAATGCGCACACCGAGACCTGGGCCTGGGAATGGATGACGATAAACCATCTCAGCAGGCAACCCCAAAGCGATACCTAATTCACGAACTTCATCCTTGAAAAGATCTCGAAGCGGTTCCAAAAGCTTTAAATGCAAAGTTTCAGGCAAACCACCCACATTATGGTGGCTCTTAATTGTCTTAGCCTTCTTAGTCTTTGCTCCAGCTGATTCAATTACATCAGGATAAATGGTGCCTTGTGCCAACCATTTGGCTCGAGATAATTTAGCAGCTTCTTCTTGGAATACTTCAACAAACTCGCGGCCAATAATTTTTCTCTTTTGTTCAGGATCATTCACGCCTGCCAAGGCATCCATAAAACGTTGCTCAGCATCAACGACAATCAACTTCAGACCCATGTTCTTTTGGAATGTTTCTTCCACTTGTTGACGTTCATTTTTGCGCAATAAGCCATTATCAACAAACACACATGTTAATTGATCGCCAATAGCCTCATGGATTAAAGCAGCTGCGACAGAAGAATCAACGCCTCCAGATAAGCCTAAGATAACTTCTTCATCACCGACTTGCTCACGAATTTTTTGAACAGCTTCCTTGGCGTAATCCCCCATAATCCAAGAGGGTTCTGCTCCACAAATATCCAAAACGAAGCGATTCAAGAGGTCGCGTCCCTTAACAGTATGAGTTACTTCCGGATGGAACTGAACCGCATAAAAGCCTCGTTTTTCATCACACATCCCTGCAATTGGGCACGAAGGTGTAGAACACATTACTTCAAAGCCAGGAGGAATTTGAGTAACTTTGTCTCCATGGCTCATCCAAACCTTTAAGACTGACTCACCGCTCTCATTTTTAAAATCTTCAATACCTTCAAATAAACGACTATTGCCATGTGACTTAACTTCAGCATAGCCAAATTCACGTTTACCGATATTTTCAACTTTCCCTCCCAACTGTTGAGCCATCGTTTGCATACCGTAGCAAATACCTAAAACAGGCACTCCAGCCGAGAAAACAGCTTCACTAGCTTGGTCATTATTTTCTTCATAAGCGCTCATATGAGAGCCAGACAAAATAATGCCTTTAGGGTTAAATTCACGAATGAAGCTTTCACTAACATCGTTAGGACAGACTTCGCAGTACACATGAGCTTCTCGCACGCGACGAGCAATCAATTGTGTAACTTGGGACCCGAAGTCCAAAATGAGGATTCGATCATGAGCCATAGTATTGGCCTTTCTTATAAGGTTAAAAATCAGAAAAAGCGCGAGAAAACTCGCGCTTTTTCTTAACTAATCAAGATTAGTGATCTTGACGATAGTTCGGGGCTTCCTTCGTAATACGGACGTCATGGACGTGAGATTCACGCCAACCGGCAGCCGTAATTTCGACGAATTCAGCACGATTGCGCATTTCTTCAATCGTAGCACAACCGCAATAACCCATGGAGGAGCGCAAGCCACCAATCATTTGATAAACGATCGAAGAGAGCGGACCCTTGTAAGGAACCATACCTTCGATACCTTCCGGAACAAACTTGTCGATGTTACCAGAGTTGTTATCTTGGAAATAGCGGTCTGCAGAACCCTTGGTCATAGCACCCAAGCTACCCATACCACGATAGCTCTTGAAGGAACGACCTTGGTAAAGAACAACTTCGCCCGGAGCTTCGTCTGTACCAGCGAACATACCACCCATCATGACAGCATGTGCACCAGCAGCAATAGCCTTAGCGATATCACCAGAGAAGCGGATACCACCGTCAGCAATCAAAGGAACACCCGTATCCTTCAAGGCTTCAGCAACATTGGATACAGCCGTAATTTGCGGAACACCGACACCAGCCACAATACGCGTCGTACAAATAGAGCCAGGGCCAATACCAACCTTAACACCATCAGCACCACGGTCTACCAAAGCCAAAGCAGCTTCAGCAGTAGCGATGTTACCACCGATAACTTGCAAATTCGGATAATTTTTCTTGACCCATTCAACGCGATCAAGAACACCCTTGGAGTGACCGTGAGCCGTATCAACGACGATCACGTCAACACCAGCATTCACCAACAACTCAATACGTTCTTCCGTACCAGCACCAACACCAACAGCAGCGCCAGCCAACAAACGACCATGACTATCCTTGGCAGCATTAGGATGTAAGCCAGCCTTGATAATATCCTTGACGGTCATCAAACCAGAAAGATTGAAGTCCTTATCAACAACCAACACACGTTCCACACGATGTTGATGCATCAAAGCCTTTGCGTCATCTAAGCTAGCACCTTCACGAACCGTGACCAAACGTTCTGCCGGGGTCATGATTTGTGAAACAGGAATGTCCATGCGCGTTTCAAAGCGCAAGTCACGAGAAGTTACCATACCTAAAACACGACGACCGTCAACAACAGGCAAACCTGAGATATGACGTTCACGGCTCAAGCGTAAAACTTCACCCACCGTCATACCAGGTGTTACGGTAATCGGATCAGCAACCATACCTGCTTCGTGACGCTTAACGCGAGCAACCTCTGCTGCTTGTTGCTTAGCGCTCATGTTCTTATGGATAAAACCAATACCACCTTCTTGAGCCAAAGCAATTGCCAAGTTGGATTCCGTCACGGTATCCATTGCAGCGGAAACCATCGGAATGTTCAAGGTCAAATTACGAGTGATTTTGGTGGAAAGAACCGTATCTCGAGGAAGAATTTCCGAGTGGGCCGGAACGAGAAGCACGTCATCGAAGGTAAGAGCCTTCTGTCTAATACGCATGTTAACCTCTGTCGAAAAAGATAAAGAAAAAGATATTCGGCACTCGCCATAGAGTATGGCGTTTTTAGATTAACAACGTATTTTATCCTATTTGAGACACTTTGGGCGACAATTTTAAACTTTTTTTGCTCGTTTACCCGAAAGTCTTGCTACTCAAAAAAGTCGATGCTTGCCACCATTACGTCCCATGGTCAAAGTATGATTTTGTGACTTGTTTTTTTCTTCACGCAAACGGCGGGCAGTCATGGGGTCCACGGTCAATGGAGGCAATATCTCTATACGATCTCCATCGATGAGCTCCCGATCTAAGTCACAACGTTCGTTCCAAACAGCCAAACTGTGCTTCTGAGATGGTGTGATTCCAGCAATCTTCAAAGCGACCTCTACCGTGGCACCGCTTTGAACTTCTACTTCTGATAATTGGACCTGGTCACCATTAACTTGAGCGACATGTATACGCATTTTGTATATTTCCTTCACATAGATTACAGAAGTTTAAATTAAAGACTACCACTGAAGCAAACTCCAGCTTGCACACAACATAATGGTTTGCCACTACGACCTAGCACTAATATCTCTTTAAAAAACAGACTCTTAGAATTTTAACTATCCATCAATAATGAAGGAGTTTTGCCGTGAAGAAAAATCTCATCGATGAAATGATTGAAACTCGGCGTACCATACATAAAATGCCAGAAGAGGGCTGGACCGAGTTTGAAACTACTTATCTCGTCTACCAACGACTAAAATCCCTTGGTTACACTGATATACGTTTAGGAACGCAAATTATCAACCCAGAGTTTGTTATGGGACGAGATGAGGTGATCGTCGAAGCAGCAATAAAACGCTCTGTATCTCATGGTGTTCCCCTCGACTTTATAGAAAATAAACTTCAACGCTATACTGGTTGTATTGCAGTACTTAATACAAATCGCCCAGGACCTACAACCGCTTTACGTTTTGACATGGACTGTAATCCTGTTCAAGAAACCGCAGACCCAGAACACCTTCCCAATAAACTTCACTTTGCTTCTGAACACCCTGGCTATATGCATGCTTGTGGCCATGACGCACATACAGCCGTTGGTTTGGCTGTAGCCCGCTGGGCAATGGAGAATATTGAGCAACTAAGAGGAACTATCAAATTTATTTTTCAGCCATCTGAAGAAGGAGTTCGCGGAGCCGTTTCGATTGTCAAGTCTGGTATCTTGGATGATGTAAATATCATCATGGCAGGTCATTGCGGAGGAATCTCAAAACTCACGGAAGTTGGACTCACCCACCGTGGGATGATGGCAAGTACCAAGTTTGATATCAGATTTAAAGGAACTCCCTCTCATACTGGTAATGCCCCGCATAAAGGTCATAGTGCTCTTTTGGCTGCAAGTGCAACTGCAATGATGCTCGTTGGTATTACAAGGCACGGTGATGGAGCGAGTCGAATTGCTGTCGGCCGCATGACCGCTGGCGAAGGGCGCAATGTGACTCCTGTGAATGCTTATATCCAGGGTGAAGTACGAGGTGAGACAGCAGAAATTAATGACTTCATGATGGATAAAGTTAGAAAAATTGTTGAAGGCAATGCTTTCGCATATGAAGTTGAAGCTTCTATTAAAATTGTTGGTCAAGCCACAACTTTGCCAGAATGCCCAAAACTATTAGATGACATACGAGAAATCGCTCAATCGATTCCTAGCATCAGCAAAATCCATGAACTTACCATACCCTCTGGAAGTGAAGATTACACTCACATGATGAGACGTGTTGTGGACAAGGGTGGACAAGCGGCTTTCTGGCGTTGGGGATGTAATCATCATGGACACCATCGTGGCGACTTTGATATACAAGATACCGTCTCCATGCCTATTGCATTTGAAGTCACTCAACGCTTCATTTCCAAAACAAATGGTATCCTCTAATTAATTATTTGTATCAATACAAGTGTTCAATCGAAATGTTGAACGCTTGTAATCTTGAGACCAATTGCTATGTTAATTTTCGGTGTACTTTTCAGTATTTGTCTCATCGCAAGCCTTGCTCTATATGCAGGTACTCAGGCAAAAACCCAAAAGAAAATGGGGGCAGGCTTAGTCACAGGCGTTATGCTTGGTACCATTATTGGTGGCGCAAGCACTGTAGGAACTGCTCAATTAGCCTTTACTTACGGCGTATGTGCGTGGTGGTTTACCATTGGTTGCGGAATCGCTACTTTAATTTTAGCTTTCATTTTTGTTAGTCCGTTTCGTAAAGGAAACGGCAAAACCCTTATCGGAATGATCTCTTCTGAGTATGGGCAACACGTTGGAGTTACCGCTTCTGTCCTGAACTCATTTGGTACTTTTATCAATGTTTTATCGCAATTAATTGCTGCTACATCCGTTATTGCCGTCGTTTGGCCCGAACTTAATCTAACGGTATCACTGATAGGTTCTGCTTTATTAATGATCATTTATGTCGTATTTGGTGGAACTCGTGGAGCTGGTATTGTAGGTCTTTTAAAAATGACACTTATGTGTGTCTCTATGCTTTCATGTGGGGCTATTGTTTTGTATCTATGTGATGGTTTAGGAGGCTTCATAAGCATGGTAAATACTATTGAGACTCCTAATGGCGAACAATTTCTCAACTTTTTTGCTCGTGGTTTGTCTACTGATTTAGGAGCCTGCTTTTCTCTTTTAGTTGGTATCGTTACAACGCAAATTTACTGCCAAGCTATTACAACGGCAGACTCTAATCAAAGTGCCCGGAGAGGAATCATTCTAAGCTCTTTACTTATTCCGATTATCGGTGCCGGTGGTATTTTGGTCGGTCTATATATGCGAGCGCACTACCCTGAAATTCTGGCGAAAACAGCATTAACTCAGTTTGTTTCTCTTCACATGCCAGATTTGTTAGGGGGAATTGTTTTGGGAACTCTTTTTATTGCCGTTGTCGGATCAGGTGCATGCCTTTCATTAGGCATTGCAACAATTTTACAAAAGGATCTTATGGGCCCCAAGCTACAAAAACTTTTAAAAATTAAAAGTAGCAACACTTCAATGCAAGTTATCCTCGTCGCTGTGTTAAGTACTGCTGCGCTTTGTTGCGTTGTTCTTGAAAGTGATATGATCCTAAATTTTGCCTTCTTATCCATGGCTCTTCGTGGCTCAGTTGTTTTAGCTCCACTTTTAGGCGCACTTTGGTTTAAAGGCAAGATTAGTGGTTGTTATGCGCTTGCTGCTAGTATTGTTGGTCCTAGCATCATGATCGGTCTGAAACTTTACGGTTTTCAATGGGTTGACCCACTGTTTATAGCTATTATGGGCACATTCTTGCTCATGGCGATTGGTTACATTCGCCAAAAAAAGACCGAAAAATCATTACGTAATTGCTAAAATAATCCATCTCTAAATCAGTTGTAGAAAAAATAAGAAGACATGGCCAATATTGTTAATCGCAAAGCCAACTTCGACTACTATGTCGAAGAAAAATTTGAAGCTGGAATGGTACTTCAAGGCTGGGAAGTCAAATCCATTCGTGAAGGCCGAGCTCAAATTAAGGAAGCCCACGTAATTATTCGCAATGGTGAGCTCTTTTTACTCAACGCCCATATTACGCCATTGAAAACTGCAAGTACGCACGAAAAAGCCGATCCAACTCGTCTTCGCAAACTTTTAATGCACGCTCGAGAAATCAACAAATTAATCGGTAAGGTGGAACGAGCTGGCTATACCCTTATTCCTCTTGACATGCATTTTGTTCGAGGAAGAGTGAAATTAACCGTTGGACTTGCTAAAGGGAAACGTCAATTCGAAAAGCGTGATGATGAAAGTAAAAAGCAATGGGAACGCGATCGTCAACGTTTGCTTAAAACAAGAAACAGATAACCAATCGAGTAGGGGGAGTTTTTTAGGCTCGCCCCTCTCACACCGCAATTACAGGCATGCCGTTCGGCACCTGG
>CALESB010000042.1 GCA_937906995.1 uncultured Sutterella sp. | reverse complement strand
TTGCGCCTTGTATCCATCGATTAAAATCGATGGTTTTACGGCTGTTTCTATAAAAGACGGCCTTACTCTCTATTTTCACCTTGTTCGAAAGCTCCCTGGACATTCTGACTGATCTCCAATCCATGTTTGCATCAAACGAAATGCTTCTTGAACCGCTTGAGGTAAAAGCTCTTCAATCGGTCTAGCAAAGGGATTGTCTTGGATAATGTCACCTAAAAAACCTGAATATTCCGATTTTTTCTTTTCTAATCGATGCTTTAACTCTCGATCGGTTAATTTTGAGTATCGCTGACGACGCAATCGCCGATTCTTGGGAGAAGGGTCGGTCATGTTACTACAAGCCATCAAGGACTCGATAAGCTCTTGACGAATATCGAGCTTGTGAACCAACTCCCCTTCCATGGCCAAACCGTGTGACAAGAAAAACACCTGACTTCTATTGTCGTGATGATCAAACTGCACTTTCTTTTCCACGTCTGCGAGTTGCTTTAACACAACATGAGCGGTATCTCCGTCATTATCGCTAACAACACAGAATGGTTTTCTTAAACTCATCGCTAAAAGGAAAAATGGTGCATAACTTTTGCCGTCAACTCCTACAATAGTGATACCAAATGCGCTTGGGTCATCACCAAAATAAGCATGAAACATGCCTCGAATCAACTGCTCTTCTGTCACCCCCTCAACAAACATTAACCCACGGGCAAAAAGAACCTCACCTCTGAAGCGCAAAATGAGTCTCTTGAGCATACGAATGTCACACAGATCCATTTTTCTTGGTAGCCATCTGACATCAATTTTATCTCCTCTTCTCATCATCGATCGAAAGTCTTGAGGCTCAACGACAGAAGCAACATAAGGCGAATGCGTTGTCACGAGTAACTGGTGCGACAACGTCATCATTTGACTCATCAGGGTACGTTGTGCATTAGGGTGAAGGTGCGATTCAGGCTCCTCGGCAGACATTAACATAAAGAGAGGCCAACGGTGAGCTGTAGCTTGTCTAGCCAGTCCCTCCATTAAAGTAATTGTTGAGAGAGTAAGAAGGGTCTTCTGACTTCCCTGTCCTTGTCTTGTTGTCAGAAGTTTCGTGTCATCATGGGTTTTAACCCAATTAAAAAATCCACCAATGGTTGCAGCACTTAAAATAACGTCATTTGGCAAGGTACTTCCTGGCCCCAAAAACGTTTCTGATAAACGGTTTAATAAACCACGAAAATCCTCGATTGGTACTCTTGCATATTGAGGATGAGCCTCGATATCTTCTCTAAGTTGCTCTAACGCTGTATTGATGAAGGAGTGAGGACGAGCTAGCGCACTTCGTAAATCATCTTCAACCTCCAACACAACCAATTTTATAAATGGCAGAGGTTGACTCAGCTCGCTTCCTAATTCACGACGATCCCAATTTGAAAATAAAAAGCGCTGTTTTTTTACACTGGCTGTTTCTTTATCCCAAGTAAAACACGTACGAAAAGCAAAATACTCTTTATGGTGACGATCCGACTGAACACTAAACGGTAAAGCATTTGTCCAAATAGAATCAAAATAGTCAATACGCTCACCCTTATCATTACTTGGAACAAATCTGACATCAATATAAATTTCTTCGACCACCTGCCCGTCACAGCTACGATGAAAGTCCTCCCTTATTGGAACATATTCATCACTTAAAGCCAACTGCAATGCTTTCAATACTGAAGTTTTGCCACAGTTATTCGAACCAATAAATACCGTGGAGTTTCCTAAAGGGACTTCTAATGATTGAATGCTTCGAAAGCCGCCAATTCTAAGTCTGTCGATGGCAATCATGATAGAGCTCCTTTCACGAGCGCTTTTTTTCATTGTATGTAAAAAAAACTGACTTTAGGTGAATTTTCTTTCAAGTATTGTTTTTTCGCGATTAAAATCAATGAAAGACAGAGAGGTATCCTATGCCAGAATATAGAGAAATCGAAACCGTCACCCAATTGCTGGGATTAATTACTGAACCCGGTCACATTGATCGTCATGTTTTTCAAAATGTTGATTTTACGGATTTGGCCGATTTAGCTTCTGAGTGCACTTATAGCAATTGCCTGTTCTTAGGATGTCAGTTACCGGAAAGTTTTACTCAAAAGCTCGATAAAACCAATCTAATCTTTCCCCGATTAGAGGCTCCCTTTGATATCTATCGAAGCTACCTTTATTCTGCCAACTCTCTTTCCGCAGGCTTTGACCCGAGAGATGAATCGACCATCAAGGACAGCTTTGACTACAAAGTTCATCAGCACTATTTGACTACGGGACCCACATCGAAAAACGTCAAAGAAACATTGTCACGCTATTTGCATGACCATTCAATGAGTAATGCCATTAAAGACTTTCTTGAACCCTATCATGAAAGACAAATTGTTGGCATCATGGGTGGTCATGACTTACTTCGTACCGATCCCTTCTACCGACAAATTGTTTATCTGAGTAAACGATTAACCGAATTAGGGTTCATTATGGTCAGCGGTGGCGGTGCTGGTGCAATGGAAGCAACTCACTTGGGCGCTTGGATGGCACAACGCACTGATGAAGAAGTGGAAGATGCTCTCAAAACACTGGGCGAATTTCCCAGTTGGCAAGATGCAGGATGGTTATCTTCCGCGTTTCGAATCCGCTACCGTTATCCACAAACACATTTCATAAGTCTTGGAGTTCCGACGTGGCTTTATGGACACGAACCCGCTACGCCTTTTGCAACGCACATTGCCAAGTTTTTTGACAACAGCATTCGCGAAGACACTATTTTAAATATCACGCGAGGTGGCTTGATCTACACTCCAGGAAGCGCAGGCACCATCCAAGAAATCTTCCAAGCGGCTGTTCCTAACCACTACCAGACCTATGGTTATGCCAGCCTAATGGTCTTTTTAGGTGTTGATTTTTGGCGTCGAGAAATGCCTGTCTATGAGCTTTTAGAGTACTTAGTGAAAGAGGGAAAATACGACGGTCTACGAATTTCTGTTACAGACAGTATTGATGAAGTCGTTAATACTGTTAAGACCTTCAAGCCAAACATTGATAATTAACATAAAGGCGTCTCAAATAAGACGCCTTTATTTATTCAAGGTAGCCTACTGGCAACGACTCAAGGAGATCTACTTGAGCGGGTAAGTCTTTTCTAAGCTTAGCCGGAACTTGCTCAAAGAGATGCTCTGCCCAGGATTCATCGGTGCCATGCCCTGCATAATTGACAACAGAGGACGTCATATCAGACAGTTTGCCTCGCTTTTTCAAAAAGCGTGCAAATAGGCTTACTTGATAGCCATGCTTATAGGGATAAAGACAAGCCTGTAAATAAGTCCCATCATTACGTACTGTATTTGCTGTCCAAGCCGAACGTGGGCAGCTTATTCCAACGTACCCTGCAAACTCCGGTGCATTGGGACTCATCTTGGCTTGCATTGGATTAATAAGACCCAAAGGGATAAAACGTTCCGCTTTTTGAGGCTTAACCTTTAAATAGTAAGGGCTATACGAAAAGTTGGCTTTTGCTCCATCAGAGGCAATTGATTTTTGTAATACATCGATAACTGCCTTCCCAGATGCAGTCGTTTGCACATCATAAATTCTATAGTAGCCAACCTCTTGCTCAGACTCGCCCAAATAAGCATTCATACTTGAGCACCCTGCTACTGACAAAGCGGTCAAAGCTAAGAAGGAAAAACGACTAAAAAGACGTGCAGACATAAAAACCTCTAACAAGCACTAATGACGATATTCTACGAAAAAAACTGATTGTATAAAAAAGAAAAGAGGCCAAATCCAATGACCTGACCTCTTTTCAAATGTATTTTGGTTTGCGACCAAGAATTACTTGGCAAGCTTTTCCTTAATACGAGCAGCCTTACCAGAGCGATTGCGCAAGTAGTAGAGCTTAGCACGACGGACGTCACCGTGGCGCTTCACTTCGATGCTAGCGATCGTCGGAGCATAGAGTTGGAATGTACGTTCAACACCTTCACCGCTGGAAATCTTACGAACGATGAAAGAGGAGTTCAAACCGCGGTTACGACGAGCGATAACGACGCCTTCGTAAGCTTGAACGCGCTTGCGGGAACCTTCAACAACGTTGACGTTCACAACAACCGTGTCACCCGGGGCGAATTCAGGATAGGTCTTGCCAGCGGTAACGCGGGCGAGTTCTTCTTGTTCCAACTTTTGGATAAGATTCATTTTTATCTCCAAAACCATCATCATGCGATCTGCGATCGAAATATTCGCGCATAGTCACCGCCGATAGGATGGACTTTTTAATTAAACAAAATTTTCCACCTGTGTGGAAAGACGCCGATTATACAACAAAAATTGAAAAATTCCGAATCTTTTCAAAGATTACGGAATATTTTCAAAATCCAATTAAGTTTCAAATGGTCTTGGTTAAGACTTCAAAAAACGGCGAATCGATTACTTATTGAGTTTATGACGACGAACCCAATTCTTGGCTGTTCCAATGGGAACATGCGTTGCCGCCAAGATTTCAGTCCAGGAACGGCCATCTTCACGCAACTTGATCACTTGATCGATCATCTCTTGTGGGTAACGGCGAGTAGTTGTCTTTGAGCTCAACAGAGTATCGAATGCACCAACTTTGAAACGTCTAAACCAATCTCGGACTGTGCTTTCGCTCACACCAAGTTGCTTGGCGGCGGCCTTGTAACCCTTTCCTTCAAGATGCAGGTTATAGGCGCGACGACGAACTTCAAAATTTGGTTCCATAGATACTTTCTGCTATAAAATAAAGGGAATAAAAGTAGAGGCGGCTTTGAGACCTCCTTCATTCTACTCCCTTCTACTTTTGAAGTTGTATCTAGAAATTTCTGTTTACAAATTAGCGTTCAGTTATTTGAATTTCGCTTAAGATTCGAGATTTTTATCTCTTCTGTAGAGATATCCACTTTAAATCAGCTTTTGTTAACTTACCGTCTTTTTCAGCTTTTTCAATTAAATCCGGCCGAGTCTGTAACGTTAACTTAAGACTTTGTTCTCGAGTCCATTTTGCAATATTGGCATGATGTCCAGTCAGCAGTATTTCAGGAATCGTTTGCTCACGCCACACTTCAGGTCGAGTGTAATGTGGCGCATCAAGCAATCCCGTTGAAAAAGACTCATCGAGCGTAGAGAGTTCTTTAATTGCCCCGGGGATTTGGCGCACAATCGCGTCAATAAGCGTCATGGCCGGTAACTCTCCACCTGAAAGCACAAAATCCCCAATGCTCACCACCTCATCAACATAGGTGTCTAAGAAACGTTGATCAATACCTTCATAGCGACCACAAACCAAGATGACATCTTGACCTTCGCTAACCCATTGCCGCACCATTTCATCTGAGAGCTTTTTGCCATTCGGAGCAAAACTCACAACCTTGCCTTTGTTGCCTGAGACTCGGATACGATCCACTGTTTTTGCTAAGGGTTCAGCCATCATAACCATACCCGGTCCTCCGCCAAAAGGACGATCATCAACCGTTCGGTGATTGTCCGTCGTTTCATCTCGCGGGTTCCATAGGTTCAGCGACCACAATCCTCGTTTACGGGCTCTTGCCGTAATACCGTGATCGGTCACGGCACCAAACATTTCTGGGAAAAGCGTTATGACGTCAAATCGCATAATTAACCTCAGCGCTCATCAAGCCAAGCTTGAAGGATTGCTTCAAGAATAGCTTCATTGCTCTTTTCGGGATCATCATCAAATTCATCAAGGGCAATGATCATTGCATGCAACTCTGTAAAGCGAAGCTTCAAAGGGTCTAACTCAGGATGCAGATCGTAGAGTGTCTCTGCGATTTGTTGGGTATCTTTCCAACGCATTATTTAGTGTTCCTTTGCGTGATTACGAGTATAACGAGGTAACTCCACCACAATATCACTATCACCAATAATGGTCTGACATGACAAACGGCTCACGCTTGTCACACCCCAAGCATGATCGAGCATATCCAACTCTTCATCTTCCGGTTCATTTAAAGAGTCAAACCCTTCACGAATAATGACGTGGCAGGTTGAGCAAGCCCCAGAAAACTCGCAGGCGTGTTCAATCTTAATCCCATTAGCCAACAAAACACGAGCTAATTTAGCACCAGTACGTGCCTCAAAAGTCTTTCCTTCCGGACAGATTGTTTCGTGAGGTAAAACAGTTACTTTAGGCATAATTTTTCCTTTTTAGCCAATCTCATCAATATTCTTACCAGACAATGCCATTGCAATGGCTCGGTCCATACGACGCTCAGCAAAACTTTCCGTTGCAGTCGTTAACTGAGCTTCTAGCTCTTTAATATCATCTAAATTATGCACTTCTACTGCAGCCAAGAGTTGAGCAATTAAATTGCGAATCGTATCTTGCTCCTGTTGACTCAATAAATCTGCATCGCTTGCCAGTGCGCTAACAGTACTTTCAATCAAACGGCGCGCTTCAACCTCTTCTTCACGCAATGCTCGCAAGCGCATATCCTCTTGTGCTGAACCTGTTCCGTCTTGCAACATTCGGACGATTTCGTCATCAGTTAAACCATAAGAGGGTTTAACCGTAACGCTCGCTTCTACTCCTGTTTGCGTTTCACGGGCAGAAACCGACAATAAGCCATCCGCGTCAACCGTAAAGGTCACACGAATACGGGCGGCCCCTGCAACCAAAGACGGAAGGCCCCGCAACTCAAATCGTGCCAAACTTCGACAAGCGTCAACAATCTCTCTTTCACCTTGAACAACGTGTATTGCCATGGCTGTTTGGCCGTCCTTAAAGGTTGTAAAGTCCTGAGCCATCGCCACAGGGATGGGCGTGTTGCGCGGAATAACCTTTTCAACGAGTCCCCCCATTGTCTCTAAACCTAAAGACAAAGGAGTAACGTCTAATAGCAGCCAATCGTCTCCAGTCGTGTTGCCCGCAAGCATATTTGCTTGCTTTGCTGCACCGACTGCCACCACTTCATCAGGATTGATATTGTCTAAGGGTTCAAAACCCAAATACTCAGTAATTGCTTCTCGAATCACTGGCATACGTGTTGAGCCACCTACAAGTACCAATCCTTGAATTGCTTCTTTATCAAGTTTGGCATCTCGCATAACGTTTTTGAGCGTATCCAAGGTCTTTTTAACCAAATGGCACGTCATGTGTTTGAAGGCTTCTCGAGTCAATGTCAATGAAAGCGCTTGACCTGTCGAAAGCAATACTTCCAAACGCGCCTCTTGCGCTAGACTCAATGATTCCTTTGCTTGACGAGCGGCGACCAAAATGCGACGCTTATCGTCCGCAGACAATATCCCTTGGATATTAGCCTCTTGCGTAACCCAACAAAAGAGTCGATGATCAAAGTCATCACCACCAAGAGCAGAGTCTCCACCGGTTGCTAAAACTTCGAAAACACCCTTCGTTAAACGAAGGATAGAAACGTCGAAGGTTCCGCCGCCCAAGTCATAAATAACGTAAAGTCCTTCGGCTCCCTCATCTAATCCATAGGCTAGGGCAGCAGCCGTCGGTTCATTGAGTAAACGAAGAACATTCAATCCTGCCAAACGAGCAGCGTCTTTTGTCGCCTGACGTTGCGCATCGTCAAAGTAAGCTGGCACTGTAATAACAGCACCCACCAAATCTCCCCCAAGAGCTTCTTGGGCACGGGCTGAGAGTGTTTTTAAGATTTCAGCAGACACTTCCACCGGGCTTTTCTCACCCGCACGAGTCTTAATGCGAAGCATGCCTGCATCGGTCGTAAATTCATAGGGCAGATTGGCGCTGTGCTCAAGATCAGCTTGTGAACGCCCTAAAAAACGCTTCACACTGACAATTGTATTTTTCGCATCTTCGCCGGCAGCCTTTTGGGCCTCGTAACCAACCACCACCTCATTGTCAGAAAGGTAGCGGACCACAGAAGGTAGTAACTTTTTCCCTTCATGATCGGCAATTACTTCAGTTTGCGCATTACGAACTGTTGCAACCAAAGAGTTCGTTGTACCCAAGTCGATACCAACAGCCAATCGATGTTGATGGGGATCGGCCGATAACCCCGGTTCAGCAATTTGCAGTAAAGCCATAGTGAGATTCTTTAAAAAGATGATTCTATTAGATTTGAGAAGAAACCTTCTCAATAAACATAAATTCGCGAGTAAGCTCATAGGCCACATCAAGATTGTTATCTTGGTCGAACGCCTGAGTCAGTTGAACCTTTAACTCCCCGCGAACTTCATGGACCTTGTCTTTGAGTTCTTCTAGTACAGCTTGATCATTGCTTTCTTTGGCAACTTCAAGTGCCTCATGCCACTGCATTTGACGCATTAAAAATTCAGCAGGCATAGGTTTGCGAGCATTAACATCAAGACCGTTTAATGCACACAAGTATTGAGCCCGTTTTAAGTCATCGGCCAACGTTGCATAAGCTTCGTTGACTTGAACCGTCATTTGTTGAGCAATACGTTTTTCTAAAGCAGAAGCGTTAACAAAACGGTCAGGATGCAGGCGAGCTAACAATTTCGTTTTTGTCTCTTCCAACGAGACAAAATCAACCGCGTAAGAACGCGGTTGATTTAAAAGTTCAAAATAGTCTTTTTGAGCCATCAAAAAACCTAAACTTGGAAAGACTCACCGCAGCCGCAGTGGCTCTTTTCATTTGGATTGTGGAATTTAAACCCTTCTTGAAGACCTTCTCGGGTGTAATCCAATTCCGTACCATCGATGTAAGGCAAACTCTTGGCATCAACAATCACTTTAACACCAAAAGATTCCCACACTTGGTCATCGTCATTGACTACATCGGCAAATTCTAACTTATAAGCCATGCCAGAGCAGCCAGACGTTTTAACGCCCAAACGAAGACCAATCCCCTTACCACGCTTTGTTAAGTATTGTGAGACATGGCGAGCGGCATTTTCTGTCAAAGTAACGGCCATAATTACTTCCCTTGCTTTTGACGGTAATCTTCGATGGCTGCCTTAATAGCGTCTTCAGCTAAAATCGAGCAGTGAATCTTCACTGGGGGCAAAGCCAATTCTTCAGCAATCGCTTCGTTAGACAATGCCATTGCTTCATCAAGTGTTTTACCCTTAACCCATTCGGTAACCAAAGAGCTTGAAGCAATTGCCGAACCACAACCGTAGGTTTTGAACTTAGCATCTTCAATCACACCTTGGTCGCTTACCTTAATTTGCAAGCGCATCACATCACCACAGGCCGGAGCACCCACCATGCCCGTGCCAACGTCTTTTTCATTTTTATCCAAGGTACCCACGTTACGAGGATTTTCGTAGTGGTCCATCAACTTTTCACTATATTCCATTATTTATTCCTAACGTAGAAATCTTCTTTGCTTAGGTCTAGTGTTCAGACCACTTCACTTGATTGAGGTCAACACCCTCTTGGTGCATTTCCCACAACGGAGACATTTCGCGAAGTTTAGCGACTTTTTCTTTTAATTGAGCAATCACAAAATCAATGTCTTCTTCCGTCGTAAAGCGTCCAAGTGTAAAGCGAATTGAGCTGTGGGCCAGCTCATCATCACGGCCGAGCGCGCGCAAGACAAAGGAGGGTTCCAAGCTAGCTGACGTACAAGCAGAGCCAGAAGAAACCGCAATATCTTTCAGAGCCAACATCAAGCTTTCGCCTTCAATAAAAGCAAAGCTAACGTTCAAATTCGTTGCTACGCGATGTTCCCAATCACCATTCAAATACACATCCGGAATCTCTTGGATACCAGCCCATAACTTATCACGCAACTTCTTCAAACGGGCATTTTCTTCATCCATTTCCAAACGAGCCAGACGATAGGCTTCACCCATACCAACAATTTGGTGAGTTGCCAATGTTCCAGAACGCATACCACGTTCATGACCACCGCCATGAATCAAGGCTTCTAAACGAACTCGAGGTTTGCGACGAACGTACAAGGCGCCAATTCCCTTAGGACCATAAACCTTGTGACCAGACATGCTCATCAAATCAATTGGATCCTTCGTCATGTCAAAGTGCAACTTGCCAATGCCTTGGGTTGCATCAACATGGAAAAATACGCCGTGCTTACGACACATCGTGCCAATCGCATTCAAATCTTGAACAACACCGATTTCGTTATTAACCGCCATAACAGAAATTAAAATGGTGTCCGGACGAATAGCCGCTTCCAAAGCCTCAAGATCTAGCAAACCATTGGGCAAAACGTCCATATACGTCACATCGTAGCCTTCCGTTTCCAAATGGCGCATACTGTCAAGCACTGCTTTGTGCTCGGTCTTCACAGTAATTAAATGCTTACCCTTGTCTTTATAGAAGTGAGCTATACCTTTAATTGCCAAATTGTCAGCTTCAGTAGCACCAGAAGTCCAAACAATTTCACGAGGATCGGCATTGATCATCTGAGCAACTTGACTACGAGCCTCATCAACAGCAGCGCTTGCTTCCCAACCATAAGCATGAGAGTTACTAGCGGCATTGCCAAACTTCTCATACAAATACGGAATCATTTTATCGACAACACGCGGATCCACCGGGGTCGTTGCACCATAGTCCAAATACACAGGCTTTTTCATGACTTTTTCCTTCAGACTCTCTGCTGATTTCACCCGAAATCTATAGCGAAAGCCATTCTTCCGTTTCTAGGGTCTAACCCTGAAATTTCACAAACTGTCGTAGATATTACCGACTCGAATTCTTGAACGCAAGAAAGGCTAAAGTAATTTGCTTTAGCCTTTTCATAATATACTTCATATCACTTTGATATTACTATGTTTTTTATTATTCACAAAAGATTAAAAAATATTTAAAAAGACTAAAGTCACTTCAGTCTTTTCCTTAGAGTGACTTTAGGGTTTTTCTGCCTTTTTTACTAATTCAATTGATTGCTTTGCTTGAATTTCGTCAATGCTGATTTTAACAACTTCAACATATTGAAGTTGTGCTTTAGCTTCTTGTATACCTTGTTGAACAAATTCTGGGGCGTATTTTTTTGCCAGTGAAATAAGTGCCATTAGTTTCTCGTCATAATCGGTCACAATAGCCGCAGTACCCTGTAAAGCAACACTTTTAAAGTAACTCGTTAACTTTTCGGGAACGATATGATCCTGTATCACAGCGCAAGCAGAAATCTTAGGATTATGACGAATTAACAGTGAGCGCGTCCCCATAGGAGCACCATGGACGTAAATGGTCCGATTTTCTAAAACAAAATTAACAGGCACACAATAGGGCGAATTATCCAAATCGACGAAACTCAATACAAGATGAGAAGCAACCTCAAGAAATTCATAAGCCTCCTTCTCAGTCAGAGCTTGAAGGTGACGTCTCATGGCATGATGCATAATTATCTCCAATTAATACTTATAGGCGATGCGCCTTTTTAAGGTACGCTAAAAAGCCTTGTGCGGCATCTTCGCAGTAATCAATGACTTTTACAAAACCAGCGTCCCCACCATAGTAGGGGTCAGGAATAATCGTTTGCTCAGAATGAGTTGAAAATCTCATGAAAAGCTCTATCTTATGGCGCAAACCCACTGGGGCTATCGCCTCGAGTTCACGGAGATGGGTTTTATCCATAACTAAGATCCAATCATAGTGCTCGAAATCCGCTAGCGTAATTTTTCTTGCGATATGCTTACTCAAATCATAGCCACGTTCTTTGGCAAAACGCCAGGAGCGTGGATCAGCTCCCTCTCCAACGTGATAAGCGTGTGTACCGCAAGAATCTATCTCAAACTGATCACCCAACCCAGCCTTATCGACAAGCTTTCTAAAGACTGCCTCTGCTGTAGGTGATCGACAAATATTGCCGGTACAAACAAATAAAATCTTTTGCATTGAATCCCCCCAGCGCGTTAATTACGCCAACAAAATATTTTATGCTTGAACGAGAAAAAGTGAGGATTTATTGGAAAATAGCAAATAGTAGTATTTACGTTTATGGCAATTTTTTGATAATTGCATACAATTTGGGGCTTAATAATAACGGACACTATATGGATACCATATATCAACCTGCCTTAGATGACACTCAAAACCCCATGACATTAATTTGGTTGCATGGCTTAGGTGTCGATGGCTCTGATTTTGAAGAATTTCAACAAGAACTCTCTCAATTTGGCGAAATCCAAAATTTAAATATTGTTTTGCCAACAGCTCCAACTCGCACCATTTCTGTCATGAAAATGAGCATGCCTGGCTGGTATGACTTATTTAATGATACTTTCCAATGCAAACCGGGTGAAGTTATCGAAGAGGATATCGAAGGTATGAATGCCTCGATGGCAATCGTGCAAAGTATTATCGATGACGAACGTAAGAAAAATCCCGACACGCCTATTTGGTTGGGAGGATTTTCTCAAGGTGCAGCGATTGCTCTCTTAACAGGCTACTCTCAAACAATTCCTTTACAAGGCATCATTGCGTTGTCTGGTTATGTGCCGAACCATCCTCGTTTTGATGAGCTATCCGATCTCGCACGACAAACACCGACATTTATCGCACACGGTACATTGGATACCGTGATTTCGATTGCTAAAGCTCGTGATGGAGTCAGCCATCTTAATGCCAAGGGGGCAACGATTGAATTTTACGAGTACCCCATGATGCATGAGCTTTGCCCTGATGAAATCCACGACATTGGTGATTTCATTATGACTCATGCTCCTAAGACTGCTGAAGAAGTCAGTGTCACAGAAGAAAGTGACTCACTGTAAGTATAAGTTTTAGTCTGAGTGGCAAACGCCACATTTCTTAGGAGTGTGGCGTTTTGCTTTCTTGCTAGTAGTTGTCCTATTACAGGAAAGCTGCTTTTAAGAATAAGATGAACAATAGAGTGAAATTGAAATTTGAAATATAAGAAAGTGAGAATTGAGTATGCAATGGAAAGCTTTAGTTTGGTTTTTGACGGTTACCTCATTGCTAATGTCTGCAAGCTACACAATGCTTGTTCCCTTCCTTCCAATGTACCTCATTGAAGAGCTAGGGGTTGCCGCCACTGAAGTTAATATCTGGTCTGGGATTATCTTTTCTTCTACCTTTCTCATTAGTGCCATTATGGCTCCGATTTGGGGCGCTATGGCCGATAAGCGAGGTCGTAAAATGATGGCCCTAAGGGCCGCAGCATGTCTAGCCATCAGCTACGTCTGGGGTGGGATGGTAGAAACCCCTTGGGAACTCTTCGCAATGCGTTGTTTCCAAGGCTTCTCTGCAGGTCTGTGGCCTGCCTGTTTAGCCATCATGACCTCGGCTGCACCTAAAGAGAAAATGGGGTGGTGTCTAGGTCTGATGCAAGGGGGAATGACTGCTGGCGGTGTTTTAGGACCGCTTTTCGGTGGCGTTTTAGCCGAGGTCTTTGGTATGAGAGCCTCCTTTTACCTTGCTGGTGCAGCTTTAGGTGTCATTGCCTTAGGTATTGCCTTATTCATTAAGGAAGACCGCTCTGTATTGGTTCAGCAAAACCACAATAAAAAGAGCGACGGTGGCTCTATGAAACTGTTGAAGGTTCCAGTCATCTTCAGAATGTTGATGGCTGCTGCCGTAGTTCAATTGGCAGTGATGCTTGTTCAACCCGTGTTGCCACTTTATATTGCTGAATTACAGGGCTCAATGGATAACATTGTATTAGTCAGCGGTATTGTCTTTTCTGTGGTTGGTATATCAGGTGTTGTTGCAGCTCCGCTTTGGGGCCGTGCTGGTACTAATATTGGCTATCGTTGGGCTTTGTATCTTGCGCTCTTTGGCTCTGGGATCTTCGGTATTGTTCAAGCCATTCCAGACACCATCACACCTTTCGTTTCGTGGCGCTTTGTTGGTGGTATCTTCTTTGCTGGTATCTTCCCTGCTATTAACGCGTTATTTGCTGAAAATACATTGCCTAACGAAAGAGGTCGGGTCTATGGGTTAAGTTATGCCTTCCAACAAATCGGTTCAGTAGCTGGTCCCATCCTTGGTGGACTAATGGCTACTTACTGGGGTAACTCCATTGTTGTGATGGCACACGGGGCGGTGCTCATCCTATTGGTCGCCGTCCTATACGCGCTTAGACCTAAAAATGCAGAGCCTGGTTCAGGCATTAACATTAAAGCGGATGCTTAAGCACTCAAACCTCGGGCCTCAACCCGAGGTTTTTTCTATACTTAAAGTCAAAGCTGTGCATTGAATCATTCAAACAAAAAAAACTAAAAGCCCTTCGTTAGAGGATAGCGTTATTCACAACCTATCATTTCAAGAGCCATCATAAAAGTGGTTGTGGTCCGCTCATTGGGATCAAGGAATTCAAGAATCTAACTATCCTGCGCTAACCTTACGCATGCTAAGCAAGAGCTTTGATGCACTTTTATATCGTTTCTTGATTGGTGATTTTGGAATGATGCTTGTGCGTTACTTTGAAAGTTAACCCACGCTCAGAGAAAGCACTAAGATGATTAAACGGATTAATTGAGTTTGATCTAAGAAGAAGTGTTCGTATTTATTCAAGTGGCGAATACGAATAAGCCTTGAAGGGTAACCTTCAAGGCTTTTTAAATGGGGAGCCAGACAATGTCCT
>CALESB010000041.1 GCA_937906995.1 uncultured Sutterella sp. | reverse complement strand
CAATCAATTTTTAAAGAACTTCGCTCTTTCGAGCGCTAGAGTTTGAGAATTATAATACTCAAATTCTATTTGTCAAATCATCATTTTTTGATTTTTTGACCTCACTTCTTTGTATTGTCAGAAGCAAGACTGTGCATTTTAAGGAGTTTTCTTAATCTGTCAAATATTTTTTTCACTTCTTTCTTATTCATCTGTCTAACTTGATGATATTTATAGAATATTATTTTTTTCTTTTTCTTATTTTTAAATTCTTAGCCCTCTGGCTTCTTTTATTTGTTAATTTCACTTACTTTTCAAACTCATTCTTTAACGATATCTTTATTATCATTCTCTTATTTCTCCTTGCAGGATATTGAAGGATATATTGTGAAGAATTTATCTCTTATAGCTTGTGCTCTTACTTTAGTACCAACTTTGGCTTTTGCCGGCCCCTCGGAGGATCATGTAAAGGCTTTGGTTAAACAGCGCCTTCATATGGAAGCCACCTCAGTAAAGGCTCTTCCCGTTGGTCTCTACGAGGTTGTGACGTCTAACCACTCTCTTTTATATGTTGATAAGGACGTTAAGTTCCTTGTTGCCGGGCATATTTTTGACGTAGCTACACAAAAAGACCTCACTCAAACTCGTCTCGATGAACTCTCTCGCATTGATGTAAGTATTTTGCCTTTAGACCAAGCCATCAAAACCGTCCACGGTAAAGGTGAGCGCAATCTTTACGTCTTTGCAGATCCCTATTGTGGTTATTGCCAACGCTTAGAGAAAACTCTCAAGTCTCTTGATAACGTGACTATCTATACATTCGTTACGCCACTTTTGAACTCTGATGCTATGGTTGATCGCATCCTTTGCGCCCCCAACCCTGCGCAAGCTTGGGATAACTGGATGTTAGAAAATAAAGAACCGCCCGCCCTTGATGCCAAATGCAAAATTACCACTGGCAAGAAAAATTATGAGCTTTTTGAACGTCTTGGTTTAGAGGGGGCCCCGTGCATGTATTTTGATGACGGCAATCGATTAGAGGGTGCTGCTAGCATTGAAGAAATTGAAACACGCTTTAAAAACCTCAAAAAATAATTTCCTTCGTTGAAAAATGCCTTGTGACTCCCATCACAAGGCATTTTGCTAATAGTAAACGGCGTTACTTATTCTTTGGCGGCTTTACACCATGAGGCAGTAACACCCATGACTTCACCTGACTACTTTGTCGTCCGGCCGCATCCCCAGCGTCGTCACCACTTCCCCAGAAGAAGTCATAACGAATTGGCCCTCGAATCGCCCCACCAGTATCTTGTGCTACAACTGCCTTTGTAAACTTCAATTCAGGATTGGCTTGATATACATCCACTACTAAAGGCCATCCCATTTCGTAGAATCGACGGTCTACAGCGACAGACCCTTGTTCTGTTAATGGCACCCCTTGAGCCCCTAAAGGACCTTCTTCAGGCTTTTGATCCGTTCGTTCAACAAAGAAAACATAACTGGGATTTTGATTCAAAACATCCTGAACTTTCTTTGGATTTTTCTTTGCCCAAGCACGAATGCTTTGCATTGATAATTCATGAGACTTTAAGTAGCCCTTGCGCACCAAATAGCGCCCGATACCCTGGTAAGGATGACCATTGACATCGCCATAGCCTACGCGCATATAACTGCCATCGGGCAATACGACACGGCCAGACCCTTGAATTTGCAAAAAGAAGGCAGCGACAGGATCTTCTACCCAAGCAATAGCATATTGATCCAGCTTTTTATTTTTACGATGCATTTCAGCACGCGTGTCATAAGGCACCAACTTATTACCTTCAATTTGTCCGCGTAAACGTAAACCCTTTAACTGCGGATACAACTCTGTCAAATCCACTGTAATTAAGTCATTTGGCATCGTATGAAGCGGATGAATATAAGGGGCTTTCTTTTTACGACTACCGTAGAGAATCGGCTCATAGTATCCCGTCATCAAACCGGTGTCCGTGACGTGGATTGTTAAGTCATTATTGCGTTTAACCGATACAGTTTGATACGGCACAAAATTGGCCATAAAAAAGTTCTTTGCCTGCCCGTATGCAACTTGGTTAGCTGCCATACAAACACCTTCCCAACCTTCCTTTTTAATCATTTTTTTACATGACTCTTTAAAGGCGGCCAAAGCTGGCTCCCAATCGGCATCATTCATTGCAGGCAATTTATCAAACGTCGTTGGATCCAAAATCAAAGAAGATTGACCAGGATTAAGTTTTTTTGCTGCTGCCTCGTGCTCACTGATTTGTGGTGTTGTTGAGCAAGCTGCCACCAAAGCGGCAACTGTTGCAACAAGCAGACTAGTTCTCAGTAAACGCATCTTTTCCTCTAACCTCAATAAAATAAGCAATGATTGATTCTACAAAACTCGTCGTTGGAAAGACGTTCTCGTTTACAATTGAACACGTCAAAACTATCTTAAGGATATCTATCATGGGAATTTTTGGTCGTCCAAAAGCTTCTGAAAGCTGCCGTATTGCCCCTTCTATCTTATCTGCTGACTTCGCCCGCCTAGGTGAAGAGGTACGAGATGTTGTTGAAGCGGGTGCGGATTGGATCCATTTTGATGTCATGGACAATCATTATGTCCCCAATTTAACGGTTGGTCCCTTGGTCTGCCAAGCGATCCGCCCTCACGTTCAAGTTCCTATTGACGTGCATTTAATGGTTGAGCCAGTCGATGACATTATTCCAATGTTTGCCAAAGCGGGCGCCGATTACATCACCTTCCACTGTGAGGCCAGCAAGCACATTGACCGAACCCTTTCCTTAATTCATGAGTGCGGCTGCAAGGCGGGTCTCGTCTTTAATCCCTCTACACCTTTGTCCTATCTCGACTATGTGTTAGACAAAGTGGATTTGATTCTTTTAATGAGCGTTAATCCTGGATTCGGTGGTCAAAAATTTATTCCTTCCACACTGACCAAATTAGCCCAAGTCCGACGCATCATTGATGAACATGAAAAGGCAACGGGCCACAGGATTCTTTTAGAAATTGATGGTGGCGTCAAAATAGAAAATATTGGTGAAATTGCTCGCGCTGGCGCGGATACTTTTGTCGCCGGAAGTGCAATCTTTGGCAAAAAGAACAAGGAAGGTTATCGCGAAGTCATCTCTGAAATGAAGAGTAACATTGATAAAAGCATGGATGACTTACGCCGAGAAGAGGAACGTGAATATGCTCACAACCGTGCCTAAAGGATTATTGTTTGACTTAGACGGAACACTCATTGACTCCGTAGATGACTTAGTCATCGCTATCAATCAAACACTATCGGAAATTGGCGCTCGCCCCTTAAGTCGTAACGAAGTGTGCTCCTTTATTGGAAAAGGAGCACGAAACATGGTGCAGCGTTCACTGACTGCAGTCTTAGGAGAAAAGCCTGACGAGCATCTTGTTGACAAACTCTATCTTAGTTATGTCCACAACATGCAATCCCTTGACGGGAAATACTCCAAACTGCTGCCTCATGTCACCTCGTCATTAATGGCGTTAAAGCAGGCTGGCTTTAAACTGGCAGTAGTTACCAACAAACCCAGTATCGTTGTTGAGCCTATCTTGAAACGATTTGAGCTCACAGAGTATTTTTCAATTGCTCTCGGTGCCGATAGCGTTGAACACCCCAAACCCGCCCCTGATATGCTTGAGGCGGCTGCCAAAGCTCTTGGCTTGAGCATCAATGAGACCGTTATGATCGGCGACTCAATGAACGATGCGCTAGCCGCCAAAAATGCCGGGATAATGGCTTTACTTCTCAAAACAGGGTACAACGAAGGCATTAATATAGAGGACTGGGTACAAATTAATACACCTAATTTCCCAGTCTTTGATAGTATGCAAGAACTCTCACAGTACTTATTACCCTTCCAACGGAGTTAGTCGTGAAAAAAATTCTATGGTTATGCTCTCTTTCTATGTTGTCAGTGACACCATTAATGAGTTCTGCAGCTAGCGTGGACGAATGTTATAAAAGTGCACAAACAACGGCTGCTGTTCGAGAGTGCCTTAAGCAAGAGCTCCAGGAAACGCGTGAAGAATATCGCGCTATGATAGAAAAACTGACAAATCAAGCGGGAGAACTTGACCGAGTTACTGGACGAAGCGTGGCATTGCCTGCATTAGAAAAAGCCAACATATCATTTGATCGATACGTCTCTGATCAATGCGTTTTTGACGAAGCTATGAGTGGCAGTGGCACTGGGGCTGGAGCTGCAAATCTCTCCTGTCAAATTAACCTATTGCGTATTCGTATGGGTTCGCTTGAAGCCCATACTAACCAATAAGATAAATTAACCATGGACTTATCTTTTGAACAAGTGGCCAAAGATTGGCGAGAGCCTTTGGCCTCTTTTTTTGCCTCTGAAACCGGCCTCAAACTTCAAGCTTTTTTGCAAAGCAGACAAAAAGCTGGTGCCATTATTTATCCACCTCGCCCATTTTATGCATTAGAGCTAACACCCCTGTCTTCTGTCCGAGTCGTCATCGTAGGTCAAGACCCCTACCATGGTCCACAGCAGGCCCAAGGTCTAGCTTTTCACGTTAATCCTAACGTACGTATTCCGCCCTCTCTACGCAATATACATAAAGAACTCTTGCGTGATCTCGGTATTACGCCTCCAAGCAATGGAGATCTTACCGGTTGGGCTAAACAAGGTGTTTTGCTCTTAAACTCTGTCCTGTCAGTTGAAGATGCGCATCCCGCAAGTCATGCCAAAAAGGGATGGGAAGTACTCACAGACTCTCTTTTAAAGCAAGTTGCTAGTGCCACTCAACCCAAAGTCTTTATGCTCTGGGGAGGCCATGCGCAGTCGAAAAGATCATTGGTCGAAGCCTGTGGGAAAAATCATTTAATTTTATGTGCCAATCACCCATCCCCATTATCAGCGCTTCGCCCACCCGTCCCATTTATTGGATGTGGCCACTTTTCACAAGCTAATCTTTGGCTGCAGGAGCAACAACAAGTACCCATTCATTGGGAAAATTTTTCTTTAGAAAAAAGTGAACAAATTTTTCTTCCTTTTTAATCAATCACTTAATTGAGATTTTATGATTTTTCTTCATTTTTTTAGAAAATAATTTTGCAATATTAAAAAATAGTAGCTAAAATACGAATCTCTTGATGGCCAGGTAGCTCAGTTGGTAGAGCAGCGGATTGAAAATCCGCGTGTCGACGGTTCGATTCCGCCCCTGGCCACCATCTCTTACAGACCACCCTTGAGGTGGTTTTTGTTTATCTATACCTTTTCCCACGTACAACTATCTCTGCAATCCATTGAAAGCAACAAAAATTCAAATGTACAAATGTACATTTATTTAATTTCCTGTCTTTTCGTTTCATTTTGTATTATTTTTTCTAACTCACCGCTTCATTTACTGTATCTGTTGCGCGCATAACGATTTACAATTGACAGCAAAGGATTTATCAAAATCTTTCTCCTCCCTAAATAAAACAGCAAGTGAGAACACCATGTCCTTAAACTTCGAAAAACTCTATATAGATGGACAGTGGATTGCCAGCGATAGCAATCGCTTCATAGAAGTCGAAAACCCCGCTACTTTAGAGCACTTTGCCAAAGTCCCCGATGGCAATGAAAAAGATATTGACCGTGCCGTCCACGCTGCTAGAGCAGCTCAAGATAGTTGGGCCAAAATACCCTTGTCCTGTCGCATTGAAATGATGCAAAAGATGTTTGATATCTTTAAAACATATCAAAATCGCATCATTGACCTAGAAGTTAAAGAGCTTGGAGCTCCAATCTCCTTTGCTACCCAAACGCATTGCCTTTTGCAATTTGACAGAATTGCCTCTTATATTGACGCAGCTCACCGTGTGGTAGAGTCCGAGCCTTATAAAAGATCAACGGTTTATCGAGAACCATTAGGCGTTGTCGCATGTATCACACCTTGGAACTACCCGCTGGGTCAGGTTGTTCAAAAAGTGATCCCTGCGATTTTGATGGGCAATACTGTTGTTCTGAAACCAAGCCAACACACCCCTTTAACATCCTACTTATTAGTTGAGGCTTTTGATCAAGCAGGCTTTCCAAAAGGAGTCATCAATCTTGTCACTGGACGTGGCTCAGCCATTGGTGACGCATTAGCCAGTCACCCGCTTGTGGACATGGTTTCTTTTACGGGTTCTACGCATGTCGGTATTAAGTTATCTCAACGTGCTCTTGAATCCGTTAAACATATTAGTTTGGAACTGGGTGGCAAATCGCCATTTATTTGGTTAAAGTCCGATGACTACTCAGCTGCGATCCCGAAGCTTTTCAGCTCGATCTTCCTCAATAGCGGTCAAACATGCACATCGCTATCTCGATTACTAGTTCCCAAAGAAGATTTAGAGAAGATAGAAAGTTTATTGCTGCAACACTTAAAAAAATATACGGTTGGAGATCCTACTCGTACCGATGTCCAAATCGGTCCTGTTTCGAGTTTGGCCCAATTTAAAAAGATTGCTTCCTACATCAAAGATGGTATCGAGGAAGGTGCAAAGCTTTTAACTGGTGGTGTTCCTGAAGATGCCTCTCACGGTTATTTTATTGAGCCGACCATCTTTACTCATGTCACAAATAACATGAAAATTGCCAGAGAGGAAATCTTTGGTCCCGTCCTTTGCGTGATTGGTTATAGCACTTTGCAAGAGGCTATCAACATTGCCAATGACACCCCTTATGGCCTTAATGCTGCTGTTTTTGGTCCTAAAGAAGAAGCTATTGCCGTAGCTCGACAAATTAAGTCCGGCAATGTCTACATCAATGATGCCCCAAGAGATATTACAGCTCCCTTTGGAGGATACAAACAAAGTGGAATTGGTCGCGAAGGTGGGCTCGTTGGACTTTTAGAGTTTACTCAATACAAAACGATTTACGATCATTCAACTTTTTAGATTTCCAAAAGAAACGCTGCTCAAAAGAACAGCGTTTTTTTATCCGAAAAAACTTGATAATGAATGTCGATTTTTTGTGATCAGACTCACCAACACAAAGCTCACTAAACTTACCAACATAGCAGGAGCAACTGAGTGCCAGCCGCCTGTTGGAATCTTTAAGATTGCTATTGCAAAGTACACTGCCAGTCCGCAAATAACGGAAGCCATAGCACCAGCAAGCGTTGCCCGCCTCCAAAATAAGCCTCCAACTAAGGGACATAGAAAAGCAATCTCTAAACCACCAAATGCGAACATATTAATCCAGACGATAATATCAAGTGGCCACATCGCAAATAAAATTGCAATGATCCCTAGAATCAAAGTAGCCACTTTTGCAGTATGTTCCACAGACGTTGTTTGGTCTGGCTTTTTGGGATAACTCCGTAACATTAAATCTTTGATAATTGCCGATGACGCAGCAATTAATAAAGAACTCACGGTTGACATTGTTGCAGCCAAAGGCCCCACTAAGGTTACGCCTGCCATCCAAGGTGACATATGATGCGAAATCAAATAGGGAATCATCGCATCGGTATTACCGCCAAAGGCACTTGCGTCTGTAATGCCCCCTCTTGCTAACACACCCAAAAGAGTCATACCAATCATCAATGCACCACAAACTACGGTGCTGACGATCATCGCCGTATGTAGGTCCTGTGTATTTTTATAGGCCATACAACGCACAACCGATTGGGGTAAAGCCACAGTTGCAAAGCCCACAAGAATCCAAGCAGAAAACAAAAGTGTCAACGGTAAGGCTCCCGCACTGGTTGGCGATAGAAGTGCTTCTCCAGAACTACTTGTTGCAATGACGCTCATCAAGTTTTCCAAACCACCGGCCTGACTCAAGAGTGCTTCTGCTAAAGAAAACATGCCAACAAGCATAAGAATTGCACAAAGCGTATCAGTCACAACCACTGCTTTGAATCCACCAAAAGCTGTGTAACCAACAACCACTAAACCAAATATTAGCAGGCCCACTTGATAGTCAATACCTGCGGCCTGAGAGACAATTTGTGCACCCCCAATAAATTGCCCAACCATCATTGTTGTGAAAAAGACCAATAATAGAACCGACAATAAAACTGCTAAAGCATTGCTACGATAGCGAGCAGCAATGACATCAATCACTGTTACCGCCTTCACTCGGCGACTGACTAAAGCCAACTTTTTCCCTAATACTCCTAGCACTAAAAAGCCCGCAATAATTTGAGGCGCCGCAAAGACAACCCACCCCAAACCAAATTTCCAAGCCAGTCCAGGCCCCGACACAAAGGAGCTCACAGAACCGTAGGTTGCTACCAGGGTCATAGCCAAGACAAAACCCTTGAGATTCTGATCACCTAAAAAATAATTTTTTAGAAAATCTGACCCTGTATTGGCTGACTTTCTTAATGACAGTGCTAAAAGCGCTATAAAAAAAAGTATGACCGGGATAAAAATAACAAAAGAATTCATTGGTTATCTTCCTTATCATCAGTGTTCTCTAAATCAAAATTTTTAAAAAACAAACGAACGAGTAAGAGAACAATCAAAATCGAAAAAAGATAACCTCCGATACACGACAGCCAAAACCACAACGGCAATCCGAAGAATGCCAATAATGAGTCAGACGTCAAGAAAATAGAAAGCCAAAAGAATGCGGTGACAAGCGCAGAAAAAGCCAGCGTATACGCAGCCTCTTTATCGGCTTGACGCAATTTTTCATGATAAGTAAGTGAAGATATAGGTGTTTTCATACTTTGATTCTATGACCCATAGACTACCTTAATATCATCCTTTTGGATTAACGTAAAAAAAACTTCCTGAGAACAAAAGCATTCTCAGGAAGTTTTTAATTGCAAGTTACGAAATTAGTATTTCATCTTCGGTAACAAAGGTTCATCGACACCGTCAATGCCCACTAAAGACAAAGCCGTCAAAGAAATCAATTGAGGACCAAGATGTGTATTGATCATTTCAAAATATTCTTTGAGGTTATGAGCGTGTTCTGCATGACCGCCTGAGCACAAACATGTCGACGGGATATTCGCGCTCATCGGAGCATTAGCATCAGTTGAGGAGCGTACATAACTCGACAATTCAATACCCAATACCTTTTGAGCACTACGAGCAGATTGCAAGACGGGGCAATCATGAGGACGCGTACCTGCCGGACGATCTCCAATAGAAGTTTTGGTCACCTTCAAAAGACGTTCAGGATCTTGAATGGTCCAAGAGGCATTTTCCTCTGCAACGGCTTCATCAAACTTCGATAAGATCTCTGCTTCCAAATTCAACAAGCAAGTATTGTCGAAACTGCGCATATCGATTTCTACTTCACAGTGAGCGGCAATGGTGTTGACGGTTGTACCACCACTGATTTTCCCTACGGTCCAAGTAGTCTTCGGATCGCTTGCCGGACGCAAATCAGCAAACTTCGTTAAGGCACGAGCCATGGCATGAATAGCACTCGGTGTTTTACCATACTCTGCAAAGCTATGACCACCCAAACCATCAATAGCTACACGCCAACGATGCGAGCCCGTAGCCCCATAAAGAACTCGACCCACATCGGTTGAGTCAACAGCAATAAAACCGTCGATCTTGTTATTCTTAACTAAGTGCTTAGAACCGCGGATATCCCCGTTACCTTCTTCGCCAACAGTGCCAACAAACCAAATATCACCTTGGGTTTGAATTTTAGCTTCCTCAAGACCACGCAAAATTTGCAAAATACAACGCAAACCAGAGCAATTATCACCAATGCCCGGAGCGGTATACCGAATACCTTCTTTTTTAACGGTTACATCGGTACCCTCAGGAAATACTGAGTCCATGTGAGCACCAAGAACGAGAATGGGACCACCTTGTTTCGTACCCTTACGAATACCGATCACATTACCGATTTCATCCATCTTTACATCAGTCAGACCGTAATCCTTCATCCGTTGCATGAGGCTAGCCGCACGCTTTTCTTCCTTAAAAGTTGGGGCTGGAATTTCACAAAGCTCAACTTGTTCATCCATTGCTCGTTGTACATCACGCTTAGCGATTTCTAACGCTTGAGCGACTTGAGGCAATTGAGAGATTTTTTGAACTTGATTAAAAACTGCTTCACTTAAGGCAGGGAGTTCTTTTGCCATCTATTCTTCTCCAGAAACAATCTCGTCAATATTGAATGATTATCCCGACGGATAAATAAAAACCATAAATACACCCCAATCACTTTGGAGCGAACATTATTTGGCTTGAGATTACAAATTTTAAAGAACTCAACTGTTAAGACGATGGGTGACTTTATCCTATAGTCATTTAACTGTATTTTTATGCTCTAAAAGATAAATTATCTGCCTAGCCACTTTTGAGCAATCATCAATATGTTTTTGTCCCAAATACCGAAGGGCTCCATACCCAATAGCAGCTGCCGTTGCTTGACCGACAATAGGAACCCAACGACTAGCTTGTTTGACAGATACTTTTGTACCAACACTTTTTAAAACGCTCGTGGCTAAAGGCACTGAAATGATTTTTCCTGCTAAAACCACGCCAACCCAATTGATAGCTTCATAAACAACAATTTTTTGTGCACTAGGTAATTTTTCAATTTGTTCAGGCGTCAATCCAAACTCTCGATTAATCTGCTCCATCATTTTGATTAAGACTGACACATCCATCAGCATATCAACCCCAGGAATAGGTATAAAGGTTGTACCAGCAGACAGAAGAGCCTGACGTGCCACATGTTGCTTTGCTCGTACAACTGCAGCTGCGATACGTTGCTCATTTGTTGGAATGGAGATGGGAAGGTTCTTCATAAATCAAAAACTCAAAATCTATAGTGCTGACATAAACCGTTAGACAAAGCCAAACAAATACTATCTTACTATCACCCGTCATAGATTATTTTGATAGTAAAAGACATCATTTTTTCGTTTTCCCCTTCATTGCAAGAGCAAATGCTTGCACTCAGAGTCACGCTCGAGTAACATCGAGGGCAACTTTTTGTTTTATGTAAGTTTTTCTATATTAGGAGACTCCTGTGAAAGAGTCGATGAGAGCTAAATTAAGCCGATTGGGTCGTCGTTTAGAAGAAATTGATGCAATGTTAGCAGCGCCAGACGCAGCTAACGACATGAACCGCTTCCGTGATTTATCTCGAGAACGTGCTGAAATTGAACCTGTTGTTTTAAAAATGAAAGAATATGAAACAACAGAAAGCGATATTGAAACTGCCACCGAAATGTTGGATGATCCCGACATGGCAGAGTTTGCGCAAGCTGAAATCAACGAAGGCAAAGAACGTTTAAAGGCCATGGAGCACGATCTAGAAGTGATGCTTCTGCCTAAAGACCCCAATGATAATAAAAACATTTACCTGGAAATTCGCGCTGGTACTGGTGGCGACGAGTCTGCCATTTTTGCCGGCGACCTCTTCCGCATGTACACCCGCTACGCAGAACGCCAAGGTTGGAGCACCGAAATTGTCTCTGCCAATGAAAGCGATTTAGGTGGCTATCGAGAAGTGATCGTTCGCATTATCGGCGCAGGAGCTTATTCCAAATTGAAGTTTGAAAGCGGTGGCCACCGAGTTCAACGTGTTCCGGAAACAGAAAGCCAAGGTCGCGTTCACACTTCTGCTTGTACCGTTGCCATCTTGCCCGAAATGGATGAAATCGGTGAAATCGAAATCAACCCGGCCGACCTCCGTATCGACGTTTATCGTGCATCTGGTGCCGGTGGTCAACACGTGCAAAAAACAAACTCTGCAGTTCGGATCACACACATCCCAACAGGAACTGTTGTAGAGTGCCAAGACGAACGTAGCCAGCACGAAAACAAAGCCCGTGCCATGAGCGTATTAATTTCTCGCATTACAGCCAATGAAGTAGCCAAACAACAAGCTCAGGAAGCTAGCACGCGTAAGAGCTTGGTGGGTTCTGGCGACCGAAGTGAGCGTATTCGAACCTACAACTATCCTCAAGGTCGTGTAACTGATCATCGTATCAATCTCACGCTCTATAAACTCGACTTCATCATGGACGGTGATTTAGATGAGATCATCTCAGCCTTAACAACTGAGCATCAAATCGAACAATTGGCCGCTATGGGTGAATAATCACAATGGCAACGATTAGCCAAGCGTTAAAAGAAGCCTCGCAACTTATCGATCGACTAGATGCGAGGCTTTTGCTGTGTTTTTGTTTGAGCAAGCCTCGTACTTACCTCATTGCCCACGATCGAGAGGAAATTGATGAGGCTCTACTCACTCAATACAAAGCGTTGGTTAAGCGTCGTCATGTGGGGGAACCATTCCCCTATATCACAGGAACACAAGAGTTCTTTTCACGTGCATTCAAGGTTACACCTGCCGTTCTGATTCCTCGCCCCGATACAGAAACGCTTATCGAAGAGGTTTTATCTGAAATCGAACATCATTCAGCTCAAACGTTATTAGACTTGGGAACTGGATCGGGTTGTATTGCAATCACCCTTGCTAAAGAATGCCCCTCTCTACAAGTCTTCGCAACAGACTTTAGTAAGGCTGCCTTGCAAGTAGCATACACAAATGCACAAATGCACAAAGCCTCAATTAAGTTTTCTCATGGCAGTTGGTTTAATGCCATTGCTGATAATGCGGTCTTTGACATCATTGTCAGCAATCCTCCCTACATTGAAAAAGCTGACATACACTTAAAAAACTTAACTTATGAACCCATCTCTGCTCTCACTGATGGTGGAAATGGCCTAAAAGATCTAAAAGAGATCATCTCAGGCGCCCCAAAGCATCTCAAACCTGGAGGTTTGCTGGTACTTGAGCATGGCTGGAATCAGGGAAAAGCTGTTAGAGATCTCTTTGACTTGACACTTTGGGAAACGCCACAAACCCTCAAGGACTTAGGCGATAACGACCGTATAACAAAAGCGCGCTTGAAGGTCTAACCCCCAAGCGCGTCAAGGCATGTCTTCATCTACCTTTAAACTGTTCTACAAACAATAGCGAACGGATCGTGTCCACCAAGCCGCCAATGTTAGTAAAGCGGCAATGAACAAGAATGCCATAGCAATAGATGTGTATTCACTAATAACACCTAGAATTGCAGGACCAGCCATTAAGCCAAAATAACCTATTGTTGTCACAGCAGTCACTGCTGGCAACGCTGGCATACGTTTTTGGCGAGAAGCTGCAGAAATAATCAAGGGGGCCACATTAGCAATACCCAATCCCATTGCAAATAGTGAAATCAAACTCACAGGCAGAGTCGGGATCATAACCATTGAGGTTAAGGCACCAACCATTAAAGCAGCACCTCCCCAAACAACTCTAACGGCCCCAAACTGAGTTACGATGCGATCTCCCACCAATCGAGCAATGGCCATTGCAATCACAAATACTGTATATCCAACACCTGCATGTTCTAGAGGCACATTAATATGTTCCTGCAAAAATAAAGCGCTCCAATCTAACATAGCGCCTTCAGCCAGGAAAACAACTGCACAAAGACCTGCCAACATAATCACTGGGCCTTTCGGTAAAGCAAAAGGCGCCGATTGCTCACTGACTAACGAAACCGATGAAACATGAGGCAAAGCAATCGATAAAATTAAGCTCAAAGCAAGCATCCAAAAAGCTGTCGTTGACCACATATCAAACCCTAAGCTCAGCGCTAAACTAACGCAAATTGCTGCTGCGACTTCTCCTATGCTGTAAAAAGCATGCATCCCAGACATTTGGCGCGAGTGACGATTTTTTTCCAAAGCCGCTCCGTAAAGGTTTGATGACACCTCCAAACAGCCCAACGAAACGCCATAGCAAAATAAAGCGCAACACTCAAATAAATAACTTGGCGCCCAAGCTAACAGGACTAATACAAAACAAGAGCTATAACCAGATAAAGCAATCGCTAAACGACTTCCTAGTCGAGAAGAAAGCCACCCAGCCAAAGGCATCCCCAATACAGACCCAACACCAAGCATTAGCAATAACATCCCAAATTGCATGGGCCCAACTTGCAATGCATCATTTACAAACGGAATTAACGGTGCCCAAGCGGCAATCGTAAAACCAGCAGTAAAAAAGCTAGCGTACCCTGCGTAAATATCATAATTTTTTAACATAAAAGCCTTAAGATTAACCAAACTATCTGCATTATCCTCTCTGTTTTTCGATATTACGAGATTAAATCTATCTAAAAATTGATAGACTAAATGTCAACTGGGAGATCTCAAATGAGTATCGATATTGATGCATTACGCTCTTATGTCTTTGCAGCCCAAGAGGGTTCATTTTCAGCCGCCGCCCGTCAATTAGGCAGAGCACAATCGGTTATATCCACCCATATTGCCAATACTGAGGCTGAACTTGGTTATACACTTTTTAGACGAGAACACAAACCCAAGCTAACAGAAAAAGGAGAACAACTCCTTCCTTATGCTAAAAGGGTTATCGCAGAATATGAACGCTTTTCAGAAAAATCGCTACAACTTTGGGCAGATGCCCCTTTAAATTTGCATATAGGTCTTGATCACTCTCTTGGGACTGGTGTCATCATGGACATCATGGCAAAGCTAGCTCGTCAACGACCGGAGCTAAAGATTCAAATTGAAAGCTTGAATGCTTTTGATGTGAACTGGTTCTTTAAACACACAGAAATGTCATTAGCTGTCGTTTTCAGCGATGCCTCTAGCTTCGATTGTGAAGCTTATGAGATCACAAGCATCCCTGTTTCTGTCGTTATTGGACATGATCATCCACTCAAGCATCAATCTATCGTCACTGTGGACGATCTGAGAAAGCACCGTCAACTTGTTGTTACAGCTCGCGATCCTGAGTCTCCTGCACCTATCATTTTGAGCGATGAATCCTGGGAAGTTAATTCGGGCTCTTGGGCACTATCTCTGGCTGCAAGAAATGTTGGTTGGGCAGTGCTACCAAAACGACAATTAACGCTAAACCCTGCTCTTGCAAAAAAAGTAACAACACTAACCGTGCAAGGCATTATGTGGCCTAAAGAACGTTTGATGTTATTGGTCAATTCTTCTAGAGCTGACTCTGGGCTCGTAAAATGGTGGCGTGATGCACTCTCCCAGATTTCTCCACTTTTTGAAAAACATCAATGAAGATTTTTTAAAAGCTACAATTACTCAAATTAACTTATGGAATGAATATTATGTTTGACCTTGTTATCAAAGGCGCTAATGCTGAAGAATTTGCCTCCCAAGTTCAATTAAGTGATGTTTGGACTAAATCACAATCTGCCCGTCTTTGTAATTTAAATGCTGAGCAAGCTCAAGTACTCTCACTTAAGGCTAAATCAGCCAAATTAGACGCCAATATTGTTGAAGCAGGCTTATCAATCAAAAACTTTGGCCTCATTGCTCTCGATATGGATAGCACTCTAATCCAGCTAGAATGCATTGATGACATTGCAGCGCAGTTAGGCGTTGGAGATGAGGTGGCTGAGATGACAGAAAAGGCCATGCAGGGTGAATTTGAATTTGCTGATTTTTTACGAGAACGCTCTCATTTGCTAAAGGGCGCCTCACAAGAAGTCATCAACAAAACTGTTGAAAATGCCCACTTGATGCCTGGAGCACAAGTGCTCTTAGACTTTGCTCATCAACATGGTTTGAGCTCCTATATTATTTCTGGAGGCTTTTCTGACATTGCCCACAACGTCAGTGAGCGCTTAAATATGACGGGGTTTGTGTGCAATGAACTTGTGTTTGACAACGGTTTATTAACTGGTGAAGTCACCGGCCCCGCTGGAGGAGAAATTATTGATGCAAACGGCAAACGAGCCGCATTAGAAGTTCTTTGCATGATTCATGGTCAGAAGCTTGCTAATGCGATTGCAGTGGGTGACGGAGCAAACGATTTAAAGATGTTGGAAGCTGCCAATATTGGCGTTGCTTACCACGCCAAACCGATCGTCAGCCAAGCTAGTCGCTTCCACGTCGATCACAATGGCCTAGATACCATCGTTGACTTTTTCATTGAAGCTTGGGAACACGCCAAAAAGAACTAATTGATTTATTTCTAAAGGCTCACTGAGTAGCTTCTGGCCGTCCAGTGAGCCTCTTTATTTAACGCCACTATTCGTTAACCACTAACAAACGGTTAATTGCAGTTAACGCTAAAAGCGTAGCGCCATACTTGATTGCTTTATCATTAAAATCGAACGTTCGATGATGAAGGTTGGCTTGATGGGACTCATCCCTAAGACCCGTTCTAAAGAGGCACCCTGGACGTTCATTCATCATAAAAGAAAAATCCTCAGCGATCATCTGCGGCTCAACCGGACACAGGGCCTTGTCTCCAAGCCACTCCTGTACAGCAAGTTTCATAGCTTTTGCTTGTTCTGGATGACTATAAAGCGATGGATAAAGACGCGTGTAATTAAGCTGTGCATGTGCACCAAACCCCTGTGCCACCCCTTCTACAACCCCTTTAAGGCGCGCCTGTACCAAATCTCGAACCTCTGGTTCAAAACTGCGACAGGTCCCAACCATTTTGGCTTTTTGTGGCAACACACTCGAACCGTTCTCTGCCCCAGCCAATAGTGCACCAAACGTGACAACGGCCCCCTTTAACGGATCAACATTTCTACTGACGATTGATTGAGCTGCAACCACAATATGTGAAGTAACTAAAACACTATCAATCGCCTCATGGGGACGGGCGCCATGACCGCCTTTTCCTTCGACCTGCACATCGAAGATATCTGCGCTTGCCATCATATAACCCGTTCCAACCCCAAAGGTCCCCACAGGATCTGCAGGTTCTCCATGCGTAGCGTAAACTTCTGCAATTGGAAAACGTTCGAACAATCCATCTTCAATCATCTTACGGGCACCCGCATACCCCTCTTCTCCAGGTTGGAAAATAAACGCGGCAGTGCCTTTAAACTCGTTTCGATGCTCGCAAAGGTATTTACAAGCCGCTAACCCTATCGCCATGTGCCCGTCATGGCCACATGCATGTGTGCAATTAGGTACCGTTGAAATGTGGTTATGTTGAGCTTCTTCTTGTAGGGGTAGCGCATCCATATCGGCACGGATACCAATCCATTTTTCTGACGGTACTTGACCATTAACAACTGCAACAATGCCACTACCACCAATGTTTGTGTGAATCTCATCAACTTCGTATGACTTTAGCGTTGCAGCGATTCTTTGAGCCGTCTCAGGTAGATCCAGCCCCACTTCCGGCAAACGATGAAATTCTTGACGCAATTGACTAAATTCCTGTTCGTGCTGTTGCATATAAGCGAAAATTGAATGAGCATCAATCATATTGAAACCTCCATTAATCCTGATTTCTTATTGTGCTACGTTCTCTGCAAGAACAGAATTTTCTACTAAGATCATTGCATTAATGCTCAAGGCAATCCCTAATTCATTTTGTGCATTTTTAGTTGAAAATATCTACGTACGTTTCTTTTGCGCTTTATTTTTGGGAGAAAAACATGCAAATCATTACCCCTGACTTTAAGGGAGAAAATAAAGGTCACTACAGTGCTGGAGTCATCAGTAATGGCACGCTCTATGTTTCGGGACAGCTTTCCATTGATCCTGATACACGCCAAGTTTGTCAGGGAGACATCAAAGAACACACTCGCTTAGCACTCAACAATGTTGATCGCGTTTTAAAAGCTGCGGGAGTGAGTCGTAATCAAGTTGTATTTTGTCGCGTTTATACACCTGACGTTCAATACTGGGGTCCGATTAATGAAGTTTATGCTGAATTTTTTGGAGAGCATAAACCTGGACGCGTTATTGTTTCGACGACAACGCTTCACTTCGGTTGTTTAGTTGAAATTGAAGCCATTGCAGAAATTGGAGAAAAATAGTCAATAACCCCTGCCTAAAGGCAGAGGCTTGAAAAAGCCCTGATTGACTAGCCTCAGTGATCCTTCTTTGGAAGGTGAACTACGTTGGATTGGAATGTATAGGCACCGTGGGATGTTCATCCTAGTTCCACGCTCTGCGGTCTGTGATTAAAAGCTCTGAGAGGTAGGAGCGGTGTTGCAGACAAGAAACCCATTCCAACATTGGCGAAGGATGTTAACCGGTTTTAGACCGTGTAAGCGGAACCTGTGGGTATCCGCAAACCCCTTCTCTAAAAGAGAAGAACCTTTTTAACCGAATTGAGAATGGAGAACAGCGCTTCCTCCCCTGTCTAAAGACAGAGGTTTCCGCGCCTAAATATCTATGAATTTAAGCTTTGTATGTACTCAATGTGGCAAAAAAACACCCGTAACAACTCATGCTCCACGGTGCCAATGCGGAGGTCTTTTTGAATTGGATTTCCAAGCCCCCGATTGGGACGAAAAACTTCTTGATAAAACACAATGGAATCTATTCCGCTATCGTGCTTTCATGGCTCTTGACGATGATCACACATGGCGAGATATCACTATGGGTGAAGGCATGACCCCCATCATTCGTTTTAATGACGATGTCATGTTTAAGATGGACTACACCATGCCAACACTATCTTTCAAAGATCGTGGCGCAGCTACGCTCATTGCTCACTGCAAAAGCATTGGCGTCAAACATTGTGTTCAAGACTCTAGCGGTAATGCTGGCAACAGCGTTGCAGCCTATTGCGCACGAGCCAATATTGACTGTGAAATCTTTGTTCCTGAAGGAACAAGTCCCAAAAAAATTACCATGATTGAATCCCATGGTGCAAAGGTTCATGTTATTGAAGGCTCCAGAGACCATTGCGCTGACGTTTGTCGCTCACAGGTAAGAGAGAAAGGCGCTTATTATGCAAACCATGTTTACAACCCCTTCTTTTATGAAGGAATGAAGACCTATATTTATGAGACATACGAACAATTAGGACGTATTCCTGAACATATTGTTGTACCAGTTGGTAATGGCACTTTATTTATTGGCGTCGTCAAAGCTCTTGAGCACTTAGCCAGAAGCGGAGCAATTGATCATTTCCCACAAATAATTGCGTTACAAAGTGAACTCTGTGACCCGCTCTATCAAGCGCAAAAACAAGGATTAATAGAACCAGCTAAGATCAATGCGAAACCTACCATGGCAGAGGGTATCGCTATTGGCCAACCTATGAGAGGGAAAGAAATCTTAGATATGGTTCATCGTCATAAGATTGAACTTATCACGGCTCCTGAAGAATTAATACTGAAGTGTCGCCATGATATTGCCAAACGCGGCATTTACTGTGAGCATACCACTGCTGCAAACTATGCAGCATATTTACACTACTGTGAACTTCACGGACCGACACCAGACACTCTCATCACCATGTGTGGAGCAGGCATTAAATCAGATCATTAATAATCATTTTCACATTTAAATATTCACACAAATGATTATTTGATGTTTTGTACATTTGATAAAATGAAAGGCTTTGAATATAAAGCCTTTCATTAAAAAATAACCTTTATACGAAGAATTCATCTTTTTTAAATACATGGGCTATAGGCTCAAGTTTTTTTGTAATCATCACTCTGACTGGCTCTGGTAAAACTCGAGCGTGCTGTTTGCACTGTGAAACACATCGCATACAGAGAATGCACTTCGTTTCATCAATAATAGTTGGATCCTCTGAGCTGATAGCGCCTGCAGGACAATTTCTTACACAGTCTCCACATTTAATGCACTGCCCCTCTATCACTGGTACCATAGGTGCCTTTGTCCAAGAGCGATAGGGGAAATTGCCTGGCACTTGTACACGACTTAAACTGGCTGCCTGTAGCTTTTGTTTGACAGCACGTGCAAACACCTTCAAATTATGTAAGTCAACATCATTGGGGCGATCCTTAGCAATAGCCGGAACCATAGAGTGGCTTGCTACCAGCGCCGCACTTGCTACTGGCAAACCTCCCATTTTTGCAACGGTATCGTTGAGCTCTAAAAGAGCATCTTCATAGGCTCGATTCCCGTACGTAACCATTGTGATCACACGGTTTCCTGCCAATGGGTAAGTCCTTAAGCGCTCTAACATTAAAGACGGCATCCGCCCACCAAAAACGGGTCCTGCAACCACAACAATATCATCAGGACTAAACGTCAAATGGCTTTGATGAGTCTTGGTCAAATCAATCACACGACTGTCTTTGTTTAATTCATTTGCAAACGCAAGACCGACTCTTTTTGAATTGCCTGTCGGACTAAAAATGAAAAGATTGAGCATCTAAAAACTCCCTTATTCAATTTTAAAAATATTGTACTTGATGCATAAATGCTTCAAAAGAAAAGGGATTCGGAGCAAGAGCAAATAACTTTTGACAGAACTCTCTTGCGTGACATTGCTCTGGTGTTAAAGAGTTATTAGGTAGCTGAAACCAAGTCAATGTTGAAAACAGCCTAGGATTTTTTTTGATTTTCAAATCTGACCAATTCGTCTCAATTAACCCAACCAGCCTCAATAGCTGAGCATTTTGATCTAGTTTTGATGCTGCTATATAAAGACCTACAGAATCTTTAGTTCTGTACCACCCGAGCGAGTCAATTATTTTCTCAATTAATACAGGGTAATTTCCTTCAATTAAATAAACATCACACTCATCCCGTAGCATTAAGGGCGTACGTGGCAACAATGATGCTAATTCCCTTAAATAACAACTGACGTTTAATGCCAAAGGTGTATCCGCTAAATAATCACGAGCGACACAATAGCGATTAATTAAATCTTCCAAACTGTCAACTTCAGGCCCCTGAGGCTCCTTTGACATATGGCGATAATAGTCAATAGCTTCACGCAACCTGCAAGCAAATAATGCATCAACAATCAAACGATCCGTGGACGTTAATAAGGAATCTTCTAAAACAAACTGATCATATTCAGGGTCTTCTTCTAAAACCCCAAGAAACAATCGTATTCTTCCCGCAGCTTTCGCCTCTGATAATTTAATTTCAACGGATCGCCACGCACCCGTTGCGCAAACCATTCCTAAAACAATCTCGCTTTCGTTTGCCCCTAAATCCATTAATAACGTAGCAACAGACAATGCCCTCATAAAGGCTCTTTGGTAATCACGACAGATTTCCATACTGACAGCATGAAATCTAGGCGATAACTCCATGTTCTGAAATCGTTTTTCATGCTCTAAAAGCTTCATCCTATCCCCACGAAAAAACTTATTTACTATACGCCATTTAATGCATTTATCTAAAAACACAAAATACATTATCACATATGCACATATGTGCATTTATGCTTTTTATCAAATGTATTAATTTCTATTTAAAGCAAAATATTAGTTTCCTATTTATTTTCATATAGTTAATCAAGATAATCAGAATTGCTTTAATCATTTACTCATATGTACTTTTGTACATTGTTTTATTTGTTCATTTACTCACTTCATTAAGTCAACAATTGTGTTCTTAGCTAACAAAACTTGTCACTACTTTTTTTAGCTAAATTAATTGAAGTGAGCAACAATCGGAAAATAAGTCCTTGTTGCAGACACATTTTTGTGTTGAACTCTGGGATATGGAGAATTAAAGAATATCAAACAAATGACCTATATTTCTGTAGCAGCATTCACAAAATTTGAGCTTTGAGACACCTTCTTATCTTATAAGAAAGGATTCATTCGATTGCTAACACCAGCATAAATACACTTTTCAATATTTACACATAAAATCATTTACCCATATGTACATTTCACCTCATGTGCATTTAACATTTACATATAAACTATATTATTTTCATGTAGTTATAAATTTCTTTTACGTTTTTGTTCATTTGTACATTTACGGTTTACAACATTTCACTTATTACTCATTTAATCATTGGCTGCTTTGATGAAATATTGTTTTAACCATCACCGCAAAGAAATTCAGTCTTTATAATCGCGGACTTGTTCGGTTGCAAGGACACCGTTAGTTCTATTACTACACGTGTTTCGTAAGAAGCGCTAAGTCAACAAAAATAATATTCAGTTATTTAATATCAAAGAGTAATAAATAACTATAACTTTGACAAAAGCATCGATCAGTAACAATCACTCAAATGTACATTCTCACATAGATACATTAACTTATTTTTCAATTTTTACTTAACAACATTTATATAAAAATATAGCTGGTGATAAATCACCAGCTATTAAAGATTAATCTCTTTGTTTTCAAGACACTATAACTTTACATTAGCACAATTAACCATTTGGTCAAATACATTAATGTACATTTGTTCAGATGTAGTTATGTGTTATCTATAAATTTTCTTCTGTAACAGCTCTCTAACAAGAATCGAGGCTTTTGTTCCATGTTCAATACAATAGCGCATCAGGTCCTTATGCATTTCCTCTGGCAAATCCATCGATAATCTCTTCATTCTTATGCGTTGTGGCGGTGTTTTCAAAACAGGAGTAACAGGTGCGGTTTCAACATGATGTTCTTCAGCACCTAAACTGACCCATTCATCCATTTTGGCCAAATCTTCTGCACTCGCTTGACGCGGTTTCGCAAATAAAACTTTTTTTCCCGCCATAATTACTCTCCTAACATAAGCAAGACTTCTTTAGCCAAACGATTTACCTCGCGAGCAGCGTAACTCTTCGAATCTTGTTCGAAGACAGCTAAACCAGCGGCCGCAGATTCCGCATAAACAACGCGTTGAGATAAAGTTGAGTCCAAAACAGGTAACTCGAAGCCATCTAAAGCATCAACAATATCTCGGCCAATAGCGGTTTTGGCAATCTTACGATTAATGACAAAAGCGGCCTGAATTTCAGGGCGATAAATTTGTGCCTCTTTAATCAGCTTAACAACTTCTTCTGCAGCCCAGACATCATAAGGACTTGGCTGAACAGGAATTAAGACCAAATCACTAGCCATAATAGCGGCACGTGCCAGATCGGTTACACGAGGAGCGCCGTCAATAACTACAATATCTCGCCCTTTTCCTAAATCAGGAATTGTTTTATGTAAATTAGGCTTAGCACATCCAACAACTGGGAACATGGGAGCCAACTCATCAGAGCGGCTAGCAAACCAATCTAATGCAGAGCCTTGAGGATCAGCATCAACTAACAAAACAGATTTACCTTTTTTGGCTATAGCAGATGCTAAATTGGCAGAAATCGTTGTTTTCCCAACTCCGCCCTTTTGATTTAAAACACTGATGACTTTCATAAATTACCTTTCATACAACAAATGTACATTTGTGTTTACAAAGATTTTATCATATGAACAATATGAATTTAAACCTATTTCTTACAAAATAACACCTTATTTTTCAATGTGATAGGTTTAACACTTCATTAATCATTTTACCCTTTGTGTTTTTACTGTTTTACATATTTTCTTATTCACACATATGTACATTTTATCATTTGATTATTTATTGATTCACTGAATATCACAAATTAATATTTGTGCTTTTGCTAAAAAATAGGCTGATGCTTTACAAAAAGAATATTTTATTGAGACGTTCTTATTCTCAAAGAACTCTAATAGAATCATTTGATATGAACCTAGCTATGTATCCAAGATATTTCTAAGTACTAAAAGATGCTCACTTCAACAATATCACATATGTACATATCAACATATGGATATCTTATTTATCAGATTCCTTGCTAACTTATTGATTAATCATAATTTAGAAATGTACATAATAACATATGATTTTTTGTCCATTTAATCATTTGTACATGTTTTATTTCAAGCTCTGAGTAACCCGTACTAAAAAAGTAATAAAACAAAGCAATATAACAATGAAGAATAGATGCTATCTATGATCCTTGATAGGCTTTTCCTGCGTGGGGTTTGGTTTTCTTCATTTGACGAATTTGAGCCGACAGATGGTGCGTTTTCATCACGCGATGGATCTGGCCGTCTCCCACATCAATACCGAACTCTTTCTGTAATAACGTCCCCATACGGCGCCGACCGATTGTAAAGAAATAAGCTTTTTGAATTTGCTCAATTTTCTTTGACAACTCAGTATCTTTTACCTTTTTCAGGGTTGGCTTTTGCTGAGAGTAAAAACTGCTACGAGCGATTGCCATCAAACGGCAGATGACAACGACGCTAAGACCTTTCTTGTTTGCTCGAGTTGCCGCCTCAATTCTTTTTTTTTCAGCTCGTCTTTACAGGATTCAACAGCAACTTCCAATAAACTTTCGGCACAAATCAAACGTCCTTTGGCTTCCTCTAGTTCTTTAAAAAGAGCTTTACGTTCTGATTCTGTTAAAGGACGATCCGTTGGAATATCGGAATGTCAGAAGGCATTTAAAAATAGTACAGATAAGGCGTTAGATGTTAGTACAGGAG
>CALESB010000040.1 GCA_937906995.1 uncultured Sutterella sp. | reverse complement strand
ATGCCTGTAATTGCGGTGTGAGAGGGGCGAGCCTGAAAACTCCCCCTACTCGATTGCATGGGAAGAACTAAATAGAAAGAGGTCAGTGAAGAATGTCGTCTTGGCGTACAACTTTCAGAATTGTTAGAAAGATAATCTTGATATCAAGAAAAACAGATTGATTGTTCAGATATTCAATATCTAATGCGACTTTATCGTGAGCTGTAATATTCGTTCTGCCATTAATTTGGGCCCAGCCAGAAATGCCCGGCAACAGGCGATGAACGCCTGCTTTAGTACGTGCTTTTAAAATGGGTTTTTCTATTGGAAGTAGTGGGCGAGGCCCGACCAGTGACATATCCCCTTTGATAACAGACCAGAGTTGTGGCAACTCATCTAAACTCGTTTTACGTATAAAATTTCCGACTGTAGAAATGTACTGTGAGGCATCTGTAAACTTTTCTGCTTCAACGATAGGTGCCCCCACAATCATTGAACGAAATTTGGGCATCATGAAAATTTTATTGTTTTTTCCAACACGGGGTGACCAGTAAAGTATAGGTCCTGGAGAGTCTAGTTTGATTGCGACAGCTACCAAAATCGAGACCGGTAAAACGATCACGAGTGAGGATAGTATCAATACGATATCAAGAAGTCGCTTAATAAACATTTAAATAGAACTGACGAAACACAAAAATTAAGGCTGTTTTATTTAGTAAAGATATCATTTGAAAAACAGCTGTTGGTATGAATAAACCATTATCTCATAATTTTTGTAACAAACTAACAATATCGGTTAGCAAGCTCTTAAAAAAACGCCTTCTAGAGCTTAAAAAAGAAAAAGAACAACGCAAAATTTGCTAAGGTACTGAGATACTTTTTGTGAGAATGACTATGCCAAGTATTTTGCTAATTGACGGATCAAATTATTTATATCGTGCCTATCACGGTCTCCCGGATCTTAGGACCAGCCAAGGTGAGCCAACTGGAGCTATTAAAGGCTTCTCCAATATGCTGCAAATGATTAAAAATATGGTCAAGCCTGATCTGGCGGCATGTGTTTTTGATGCTCATGGGCCAACGTTTCGTAGTGAGATTTATCAAGAATATAAAGCGAATCGTCCGCCAATGCCTGAAGATTTGGTTTCTCAGGTGGAACCTATTTTTGAGATGATTAAAGCGCAAGGCTGGCCTTTTTTACAGGTTCCAGGTATTGAAGCAGATGATGTAATTGGCACTTTAGCTCGTCAAGCTCAGCTACAAGGGATGAAGGTCTTTATTGCAACGGGTGATAAAGACATGAGTCAACTTGTTAATGATAATGTAGTGATCATTAATACGATGACGCGACAGGTACTTGATCCAGAAGGGGTCAAGGATAAGTTTGGTGTTATGCCCAATCGCATTGTTGACTATTTATCCTTAATGGGAGATGCTGTTGACAACGTACCTGGAATTCATAAATGTGGTCCTAAAACTGCAGCCAAGTGGATTAATGACTTTGGAAGTCTTGATGATTTAATGCAAAGAGCTGATGAGGTTAAGGGTAAGGCGGGTGAGTATTTGCGCCAAGGATTGGCCTTTTTGCCAACGGCACGAACACTGGTTACCATAAAAACCGATGCGGATTTGTCCCAATATTTACCAGAAGGTCTTTCGAGTCTTGCATTTAAACAGGTTGATGATGCTTTCTTGACGGGTTTTTATGATCGTTGGGAGATGCAACAAAGTAAGAGAAAGACAACCCAAAAAGCTGAACGCCAAAAGTTAGAGAAGCCCATTGAAAATAGCGACTTAACGTTAGACTTGTTTGCAAGTATTCCAGAAGAGGATGTGACTTCAACCAAAACGGCAGAAACTCTTAATGTGTCGATTATTGATTCAGAAGAGTTGCTCGTTAAGCTAACTAAAGACTTGTCATCATACCCTGGCATTGTTGGTTTAGCCGTTATGAGTGATGGTACTGAAGGGATGAGAGCTCCTTGTGCTGGCTTAGCCCTGTCTTTTGACTCTCAAAATCTTTATTTACCCATACATCATACGGAAGGTAAAAATTTAACGATTAGTGCTCTGCGTGAACACCTGGGCTCATGGCTAGCATCAGAGTCACAAAAGGTAACTTATGAAGCTAAGTTTGCTCGTCATGTCTTGGCCAATCTTGGCTTGGATTTAAATGCGTGTATCCATGATGTGACCTTAATGAGCTATGTTATTGAAGCCCATATGAAGCATGAAATTGGTAACTTAGCAATGCGTTGGCTCAAGACTGACATCGTGGCAGAAGAAGATGTTAAGGGAAAGGGCGCTAAAGCTTTAACATGCATGCAAGTAGATAGAGAAGTTGCGTCACACTATGCAACACAAAGAGCCCAAATTGTTCGTGAGCTTTATGACGTAATGAAGCCTCGTATCCAAGATGATGAGGGTCTTAAAACCATTTACGAAACGGTTGAGTTACCGACTCAGAATGTGCTTTTTATTATGGAGCGCAATGGTGTATTGATCGATTCAATGCAACTGGGATCACAAAGTGATGCTTTAGGAGATCAAATTGTTCGGCTAGAAGATGAGTGCTTTACCATTGCGGGGCAAAAGTTTAATGTAGCAAGTCCAAAACAATTGTCCCATGTGCTATTTGATGTTTTGCAGCTACCAGTTCCTCCAAAAACCAAAAAGACAGCTACAGGAGGCTATAGCACCAATGAAGATGTGCTTACGCAGTTGGCACTGGATTACCCGTTGCCAAAAGCGATTTTGGAATTTAGAAGACTCTCAAAATTAAAGAGCACATATACTGATAAATTGCCTTTGATGGTTCTACCGAGTACCGGACGAATTCATACAACATTTGGTCAAACGACCGCGGTAACAGGGCGATTGGCTTCGAGTGATCCCAATTTGCAAAATATTCCCGTTCGTACGGAAGAGGGGCGACGTGTGCGTGAGGCATTTGTTGCTGAGCCTGGGAAATGGATTGTTTCGGCAGACTACTCACAAATCGAATTAAGAATTATGGCTCATCTATCAAAGGATAAGGGGCTATTAGAGGCATTCCATAAAGATTTGGATATTCACCGCGCTACAGCGGCAGAGGTTTTTGGAGTGCCTTTAGAGGTAGTAAGTTCGGACCAACGAAGAACAGCCAAAGTGATTAATTTTGGATTGATCTATGGTATGAGTGCTTTTGGTCTTGCTCAAAATTTGGGTATTGAGCCATCGGCAGCCAGAGGCTATATCGAACGCTATTTCGCTCGTTATCCAGGCGTAAAAGCTTATATGGAAAAGACTCGAGAATTAGCACATAAACAAGGTTTTGTTGAAACTGCATTTGGTCGACGTTTATGGCTACCAGATATTCAAAGCTCTAAGGCTCCCGTTCGCGCTGGGGCTGAGCGAGCAGCAATTAATGCACCAATGCAGGGAACTGCTGCAGATTTAATAAAAAAGGCAATGATTGCAGTGCAAAAGTGGATACAGGACAATGGTTTAAGAAGTCTTTTAGTTCTCCAAGTGCATGATGAGTTGATTTTAGAAGTGCCAGAAGAGGAATTGGCTTTAGTGAAAGCGGAGTTACCGAAGCTGATGCAACAGGTCGCTTCACTAGATGTTCCTTTGTTAGCCGAGGTTGGTAGCGGAGAAAGCTGGGAGGCTGCTCACTAAAGTCGATAACAAAAAAAGCCGAGGATGCCCTCGGCTTTTCTATAGCAGGCCTTATTGGCAAGCTCCTTGTTGTTCTGGTTCATATTGAGCTAATAACTCGCCCTTTTCATTCCAGAACATCAACCCTTTTTCATTTTGGGTAACGAAGCGTGTGTCAGTTAAAACCTTCGTCAAACGATCTTCTACCTTCATCGTTTCCGGATCACACATACGACGCGTAACAGCAGCGTCTGCAAATGTGAACTTCTTACCATCAAGCTTGTACGTGGTATTAAAGAGGTTGCAACCTAAATTACCAGCCACTTTATTTTCGGCTAAAAAGTCCATTACGGGTGGTAAATTTTCGCAGTCACTAGTCTTTTTGTCGGTGACCAACTGCCAAGACGTACCTTCCAATTTTTCAACTGCCTTGCCTGCCAACTTTTCGGCAGGGTCTTTTTCACCACAAGCGGTTAAAGCCATAGCACAAATTCCTAATAAAACGACGAATGATTTTTTCATGAGAAATCCTTTATGGTTGAGTGGTTTTTGTAACTTAAACAATCGTAACGGATTTGCATTCTTTCTGTGGTGCAAAATAGTCAAAAGATGTTTCTGTATCAGTTATTAATGGATGATAAAAAAAGGGCTAGGATTTAAGCCCTAGCCCTAACTCTCTCTTCTCTTGTTCCGGAGGACCAGCTTAGCTTGTCTCTCACGGTTTTAACTTTAATGATTATCTCGGCAAAAAGCGGTGAAGAAATGCATACGGACGCAACGAAATGTTTCCGCCGAGACAGCGCATAAATGTATTTTTGATAAAAACATTAATAAAAACAACAAGAAAAGTTTTTATTTCAATGTTGAATTCAATAACAAATGGCAAAAAAGTTCCTATTTTTTTGCTTTTTTTGTGAGAACCGTAGAGGCAACTCCCGCAATCATGATGACTAAGATCCCCACGGATGTCATCAAGCTGATGGGGTCGCTAAAGAAGATAACTCCCATGATTTCAGCAACAACGATGGCAGAGAACTGTAAGCACGATGACAATAGTAAATTACCTTGACCAAAAGCCATTGTTAAAGAGCATTGCGCCAAAGTAGCACAAATAGCAATTCCTAAGAGGTACCAGACATTATCGGTAGTGATTGGGGAAAGACCGCCTTCAAATAGCAGGCACCCAAGCAAACCGTAGAGAGTCCCAAAAATTGTGAAATAAAAGACAATACGCCAAGAAGGTTCTTTTAGCTGACCAAGCTCTTTGATTTGCCAATAAGCAATGCTGCCCAAAAAGCCAGATGTTAGTGCTAGTAACGCACCGAACTCTTGCCCCGCTCCAAGAGAAGGTTGAAACACAAGAATAACACCTAAAAAACCAAGGGCTATGGTTGCCATTAGTCCCCATTGGATAGGTTCTTTTCGATAAAGAGAAACAATAAACACAAACAACGCCATAAAAAGTGGAGAGGTGTAGTTCAAAGTCATTGAAGTTCCAATTGGTAACATCGTTAGTGAGAAAAACCAAATGGACATGGATACGGTGCCGATAAAGCTACGTTTGAAGTGACCCCACAAATGTGGTGTTTTAATTGAGTAACCTTTCATTCGGATGAAGGTGTATAGGAGTGCAACTCCCGCGATAGAACGGTAAAAAATAAGTTCTAATGAGCCAAAATCAGAGGCTCCCATTTTTACAAATACTGCCATTAAAGAAAAGAAAAATGAGGCAGATAGCATCCAAAGAGATTTCATAAAAATAAAGCTTTCAATCAAAAAATTGGTTGCTAGTATCTTATGCCTGAGACTCAATAGATTCAATTCTCGAAAATGCTAAAATGGCTCGATTAGACGTTATATGGCTAGGGGTACTTATGACTGATATTCGACCTGTCAGTGAATTGACTTTTGAGCAGGCACTTGCCGAAATGGATGCCATTGTGGAAAAAATGCGCAGTAGTGAATTGACGCTGCAAGAAAGTGTGCAAGCGTATACACGAGGCAAGGAGCTTTCTAAGCATTGCGAAGCTTTACTTAATAAAGCTCAGTCTGTTGTCCAAAAATTGGATGCCGATGGTAAATTAAGTCCTATTACCCAAGAAGAATTACGTGAAGAGGGATCATTCTGATGTCGTTTGAAGTATGGAGTAAAGAACGCGCCGATCATTTTGAGTTATGCGCAAAGAAAGCCTTACCACCAGAAGATCGTCTTCCCTGGAAATTGAATGAAGCTTTGCGTTATGCAGTGCTTGATGGAGGAAAGCGAGTTCGTCCATTATTGGTTTATGCGGCTGGAGAGTTAGTTCAAGGCGATGCCGAAAGTCTAGATCATATTGCGCTTGCTGTTGAATACATTCACAGTTATTCCCTTGTTCATGACGACATGCCCTGTATGGATAATGACCAATGGCGACGCGGTAAACTCACAACTCATCGAAAGTACGGTGAGGCCATGGGAATGCTAGCTGGTGATGCTCTTCAGGCACAAGCATTTTTTGAGTTAACTCAGGTTTCAGTCCCAGCAGAGCAAATTAAAACCTTAGTGCAACTATTGGCTACGGCAGCAGGGCCGGCAGGAATGTGTGGTGGGCAAGCTGTGGATTTGCTCTCTGTACACACCAAGCTAGATTTAAATTCCCTTACATTAATGCATCGCATGAAAACCGGGGCCATGATTCGAGCCTCTGCTTTGATGGGGTTATATGCTGGTAACTCTATGCCACAACCTCAGCTGATTGGGTTGATTGCGACCTATGCCACTTCCATCGGTTTAGCCTTCCAAGTTATTGATGATATTTTGGATGTTACGGCAGATACGCAAGTTCTTGGAAAGACAGCGGGTAAAGATGCTGCAAATGATAAACCTACCTATGTGTCTTTGTTGGGTGTTGATAAAGCTAGAGAAATGGCTCAAGAACAAATGCAACAAGCTCTGCAGGCTTTGCATGTGATCGAGTCGTTACCTGGTATGAGTGGTAAAACAACTCGCCTTAAACAAATTGCTGATTTCATTATGAATCGAGACCACTAGGGGAGCTTATATGGGATTATTTGACAAAATTAATTCGCCAGAAGACCTCAAGCGTTTGATTCCGGAAATGCTTCCTACGGTTGCGCACGATATTCGAGAAAAAATGGTGGAATCGGTTTCAAAAACCGGAGGACATTTGGCGAGTTCTTTGGGCGCCGTGGATTTGACGGTTGCATTGCACTATGTCTTTGATTCACCGAAAGATAAAATAATTTTTGACGTGGGTCATCAGGCTTATGCTCACAAAATGCTCACAGGGCGCAAGGATCGCTTTGATACACTTCGTCAATACCACGGCTTATCGGGATTCCCAAAGCGATGTGAGAGTGAGCACGATGCTTTTGGAACTGCACATAGTTCGACCTCTATTTCTGCAGCATTGGGAATGGCGGTTGCTGCAGCATTAAATGGAGATAAGGAAGCTTGGCATATTGCGGTCATTGGCGATGGCGCTCTGACTGGCGGTATGGCAATTGAAGCTTTAAACGATGCAGGGACCTATAAGGATGGTCTGCGTTTATTGATTATTGTGAACGATAATGACTGCTCTATCTCGCCGTCAGTAGGGGCTCTGAATCATCATCTCACCAAGTTGGTTTCTGGGTCTACATTCTCACATGCGAGAGATTTCTCTAAACGTGCATTAAAGCCTATTCCTAAACTTTGGAATTTCTTTAAAAGTATGGAGCAGCGTACTGTTAATTTCGTAGCTCCTCAGTCAACGCTTTTTTCTGCCTATGATTTAAATTACTATGGGCCAGTCGATGGTCATGACATCGAAACTTTGGTTGATGTATTGAAAAATATCAAGCAATTATCTGGTCCTATGGTTTTGCATGTATCAACAAAAAAGGGCAAGGGTTATAAGTTAGCAGAAGATAATCCCACGCTCTACCATGGAGTTGGTCCTTTTGATCCCGAAGAAGGCATTGTCTCTAAGCCTGCAGATCCTGCACACCCGACTTATACAGAGGTTTTTTCTAAGTGGGTTTGCGACATGGCAGCGGCAGATGACAAGCTCTATGCCATTACGCCGGCGATGCGGGAGGGTTCTGGATTAGTAGAGTTTGAAAAGCGCTTCCCTGAACGCTATCGTGACGTGGCTATTGCAGAACAACACGCAGTTACATACGCAGCCGGTTTGGCAGCCAATGGAATTAAGCCGGTTGTCGCCATCTATTCATCTTTTGCACAACGAGCTTATGACCAGATTGTTCACGATGTGGCCATTCAAAACTTACCTGTGATGTTTGCCATTGACCGAGGCGGCATTGTTGGAGCAGATGGAGAAACTCATCAAGGGGTATTTGATATTGCGTACCTGCGCAGTATCCCAAACATGACTGTCATGACGCCATCTAATGAGGATGAATGCAGAAAGATGCTAACCACAGCGTATCATTTGGGTACTCCGGCAGCGGTACGTTACCCACGTGGTAAGGGGCCTGGTGTTCCTCAAACAGAGTCATTAGAGTCAATTGAGATCGGTAAAGCCAATGTTCTTAGAGAGTGCTCAGTGAGTCGACAAAGAATTGCGATTTTAGCCTTTGGACTTATGGTGAGTCGATTAAAGAAAGTTGCTGAAAAGCTTGATGCAACTTTGGTAGACATGCGCTTTGTTAAGCCGATGGATAAAGAAACCGTCATTAGGATTGCTCAGACCCATGATCTGATTGTAACGGCAGAGGATGGTGTCATTGCTGGAGGAGCTGGCAGTGCAGTGCTTGAGCTGATTGCTCAAGAAGGTTTGGCTTGTCAAACGTTGTTGCTAGGCATTGATGATAGGTTTGTTGGGCAAGGTACGCTGGAAGAGTTGATGCACGAAAACCGTTTAGATGAACTTAGTGTTATTGAACGAATTCAAGAAAGGCTTCTTCATGCAAAGTAATGTTAATTTAAAACCTTTTAACACCATGGGTGTTGAAGCAACTGCAGAATACTTCACTCTTGTTGAGGATGTCACGGATTTAAAGAATGCACTTCTCTTTGCTCAACAGAATGGGTTAAAGCCATTCATCTTGGGTGAAGGAGCTAACCTTTTGATCGCTACTAGCCATTTAAATCGCGTTGTGATGAAAATGGGGATCAGAGGTTACGAGATTGTTGGAGAGAATGAAAGCTCCACGTTTGTTGAAGTCGGGGCAGGGGAAAACTGGCACGAGACTGTGCGTAAAACCGTTACCCAAGGGTTGTCGGGTTTAGAAAATCTCGCACTCATTCCTAGTAGTGTTGGAGCTACGGTTGTTCAAAATATCGGTGCGTATGGTAGCGAAGTATCGCAATTTGTGAAAGAAGTGCTTGTATATGACCCTGCGGCAGATGAAATCTTTACTTTGAAAAATACAGAGTGCGATTTTAGTTACCGTCATAGTCTTTTTAAGACTGATAAAGCAAAAGATTGGATTGTATTATCTGTGACCTTTGCTCTGCCAAAGGTTTGGGTTCCAAATTTAAGTTATAAGGAATTAGCTAAACGCTTTGAAGGCGTCAATCCAACAGCATTTGAAATTTTTAATGCAGTTGTCGATATTCGTTCAAGTCGTCTTCCAGACCCCAAAGACTTAGGTAGCGCGGGTTCATTCTTTAAAAATCCACTGGTAACGCATGATGTTTATTTGGATCTACTAGAGAGATTTCCAAGTATTGTTCATTATCCTATGGGTAATAACATGGAAAAACTGGCAGCTGGTTGGCTAATTGATCAAGCTGGATTAAAGGGCGCACGAGAGGGCGATGCTGGTACTTACGATAAGCAGGCGCTAGTTTTAGTTAATCATGGCAAAGCGACTGGTTGGCAATTATGGCAGTACAGTCAAAAAATCGAAAAAGCAGTTTTTGATAAGTTTGGTGTGCACTTAGAGCCTGAGCCCGTAATTTTATTTGATTGACATTCTCAGGGTCCTGAGAGACGGAGCTTTACACCGCAATCAGGTACATAAAGAAAAAGCAAAATGACCAGCCGAAAGCTGGTCATTTTGCTATAAGGGTAGTACAAAATTTTTACAACAAAAAAGAGATCGTTTTAAACGATCTCTTTTGAGAATTCTGGTAGGCACAATTGGATTCGAACCAACGACCCCCACCATGTCAAGGTGATGCTCTAACCAACTGAGCTATGTGCCTATGAAGTTTCGACATTATGACCGAATTCTAATTTTTTTTCAACTCGAGAGTTAGAAAAAGGAAGATTAACTTCCTTTTTCAAGAATTCTGGTAGGCACAATTGGATTCGAACCAACGACCCCCACCATGTCAAGGTGATGCTCTAACCAACTGAGCTATGTGCCTGTCGAAGATCGTTATTATGTCGTATATTTTTTTATCTGTCAAGACTTTTATTAAAAATTATTCTAGTCTTCTATAAAAGCCTCATCTCGAGCCGATCGAATTTTAGGAATGCAAGTGGCAACTAAAAGAATAAGTGCTATTGTTAGCAAGCAAGCTGAGATTGGGCTTGTCACGAAAACAGTTGGATCTCCACGCGATAGCAATAGGGCTCGTCTGAGGTTTTCCTCCATGAGTGGGCCTAAAACGAAGCCAAGGATAAGTGGGGCCGGTTCAAATCGTAATTGATAAAAAGCATATCCTAAGCCAGCAAAAATCACCATGACGGCAATGTCATAGACGTTAAAGTTCACAGAATAGACGCCAATAACACATACAGCTAAGATGGCAGGATATAGCCATCGATAAGGAATTCTAAGAATTTGCACCCAGAGGCCAACCAGTGGCAAGTTAAGAATAACTAAAAATAAATTACCGACCCACATTGAGACAATCAGTCCCCAGAATAGGTCAGGATTCGTGCTGATGACTTGTGGGCCAGGTGTTATGTTGTGGATGATTAGAGCTCCCATCATTAGTGCCATGACGGCATTAGAGGGTACGCCTAAAGTAAGCATAGGAATGAAGCTTGTTTGTGCACCAGCATTGTTGGCCGACTCTGGGCCTGCAACCGCGCGAATATTGCCTTGTCCTACGGGTGTTTCAGATGGGGCAAGTTTTATTTTTTTCTCAAGAGTGTACGCAGCAAAGGATGCTAATAAAGCTCCTCCACCAGGTAAAATCCCTAAAAGACTTCCCAAACCTGTACCACGGATAATAGCTCCTAAGCTGGCCTTAAGATGAGACATTTTCGGCCAAGGAGATTTCACCTCATGTGTTTGAATATTGGGATTGGCAACCATGGCTTGTAAATTTTTTAAAATTTCTGCTACGCCATAGATTCCCATTGAGATCACGACAAAATCAATCCCATCTTGTAACGTTAATGTGTTGAATGTAAAGCGAAGGGTGCCAGAGTTTACATCGGTGCCAATGATGCCTAGAAGCAATCCTAAAATAACCATAGCAAAGGCTTTTAAAATATCGCCGTTGGCTAAAACGACGGCCCCAACAAGTCCCAACAGCATGAGACTAAAGTACTCCACAGCTCCAAAATACAACGCGACTTGAGCCAAAAGTGGGCTTGCCATAGCAATTAATAAAGTAGCAACAGACCCAGCAATGAAGCTACCAATAGCGGCAACCCCTAGGGCACTACCTGCATAGCCTTTTTGTGCAATTTTGTGGCCGTCAATGCACGTCACTAGAGCGGATGCTTCGCCTGGAATATTCATCAAAATGGCGGTCGTAGAGCCCCCATATTGGCTTCCGTAGTAGATGCCTGCCAGCATAATAATGGCAGCAGTGGGATCAAGGGCATATGTGATTGGCAGTAGCAGAGCAAGTGTTGCCACCGGCCCCAGTCCTGGCAAGATACCCACAAGAGTACCGATAAGTACCCCAAGCAAACAGTACCCTAAGTTAATTAGCGTTAGTGCACTATGTAAGCCAACTGATAAATTTTGAAATAAGTCCGTCATTAGGCCTCTCCTATAAACGTAGGCCAAAGGGGAACTTCAAGATGAATTCCAAAAACGAATACAAGCCAAACCAATGCGTTAATTGCAATGATTAGTAGTAAAACTTCACGTAATGACCGATTGGGAGTGATGGTCGATGACAATGCAATCATGGCACTTAGTGCTATAAAAAGTCCGAAGCTTGGAAGTAAAAGTGCAAACAATAAAACCGAAGCACACAAAGTGACGAGTCGTTTAATATCGAACCGATAAATGACTTCATGCGGTCTTTTAGGTGTAAAGGATCCCTTTAATGAAATAACGAGACCTAAAACGACCAGTAGCGAACCTAGACAAACAGGAAAGTACCCTGCCCCCATTCGAGCAGCCGTACCAATAGGTAATTCTTGAGCAAAATATAGAAAAAAGGCACCAATGGCGGCAATAAAAAGCCCCGCCACGGTGTCTCTGGCAAATCTTGGTTTTAATTGCATGAATTTTGTATCTAAATGAGTTTTATAGACTCAAAGAGGTGTTTATATTTTTGCTGCTCCAGAGCGACAAAGTCTGAAAAGGCTTCAGGATCCATAAGGCGGATAAGCGGAGTTGCGATCAAGAGTTTTTGTTGGACTTTATCTTGAGCAAGCACAGAACGAATATCATTATAAAGAGCAAAACAGGTCTCTGGGCTAGTTTCTTTAGGGGCGAAAAGCCCAAACCAGGTGGAGTAGTCCATCGATATACCGACTTCAGTCATACTTGGGCAATCAATTAGTTGTGATCGTTCTTTGGTAGTAACAGCTAAAGCTTTGAGTCGACCTTCTTTTATGGCTTGTTGACAGCTGGCGTAGTTATCAAACATGAAATCCGTTTCACCAGAAAATAAGGAAAGCTGCGCTTGAGAGGCACCAGCGTATGGTACATGTGTGGTCTTTAACCCGTTGGCATTCAAAACAGCATTGGCAATATGGCCGATTGATCCCGTGCCGCCCGAGGCACAGTTAAGTCGATCAGGATTATTTTTAATAAAATCAATTAGATTCTTAGCGGATGTGACCTTGAACTTGTCCATTGTGGAAGGTGTTACAACTAGGACATTCGGAACGTCACTTAATAATGTGACAGGCTTAAAATCCTCACTCTTATACGGTAAATTGGGAATTGTTAGCGGGTTTATCGCTAAAGTAGCTACGGCGCCCATCACCAATGTTTTCCCATCTGCAGCCGCGTTTTTGCAAGCGAGCATGCCACGAGCACCAGCCCCACCCGCAATGTTATTAATGACTGTCTTACCCCAAATTGGCTTTATTGCATCTCCAAGCAAACGAGCGACATTGTCCAGTGGACCTCCGGGAGGGTACGGGACAATGATGGACATGTTCTTTTTTGAGGCTGCGTGAGCAACCAATGGTGCCAGTCCTAATGCAAGACAAACAGTACGACGATTTAACATAGCAAACGACTCATTCTTGGTGTACAGACAAAACTTAGTCCAAACGAAACAAAAACGCAATTTTGACTGACAAATCGCTATGATAATTGTGTGAGAGTTTTTAAGGTGTTTCTATGTTTTGTTTGTCTCAATTTTTTGCTTCTGCTGCGGGAAGTCAGTTGCGTCGTTGGGAAGCAAATCAGTTGGATATCTTGTTAAAAGGCCTGCATGGTGAAGCCGCTTTGCAGATAGGTGTGCCGTACGGACCTGTAATGAGAAGTGCACCCCATCGTTTCAAAGTCGTTTCAACTGTCACTTCAGAAATCAAAAATATTCGTACGAGTAGTTCACTATTGCGTCAGTCTTTTACAGATTTTCCATTTCGAGATGACTCTTTTGATTTGATTTTATTGGTCCACGTTCTTGAAAGAAGTAATGATTTTGAACAAACTCTAAATGAAACTCTTCGTATTTTAGCTCCCGAGGGGCGAGTTGTTATATTGGGATTAAACCCTTGGGGACCTTGGTGGCTTCGGAAAAATACGCGGCTCTTTAACGATATTTATCAACCAGTTAGTGTTGATCAAATTAAAAAGACGTTGGGTGATCGAGCTGTGATTGATCGAGGGCGATTTGGTGTCTATAGTCCTAGCTTGAGTGACAATCCGAATCGATTGATGTCATGGTCTTGGTGTGAGAAGGCAGGGGATCGATGGTGGCCTGCCCTTGCCAATGGCTTTATGTTGAGTGCAGTAAAAAAAGTTCACTCTGGTCGTCTGGTCGGGCGTTTGTATTCTTCGGATGTAATAGGTAAAAACTGGGCAGGTACTGCGGCAGCTCGAACAACAGTAACGTTGAATATTGGCCCATCGACAGATCATAGAGATTCTTAATTTTTCCTCCGAATAGCCATTGTAGGTCATTTCGTTGGTGTTACTGGCAGAGTACAACAAAAATTATTGCAAATTGTTTGCGATCATTCGTACTTGCCTAGATAATTAAGCTGTTTTTTATTCGATACTTGTTATTTTTATGGCAGAAGAGCGTAAATTAAAAATTTGGACTGACGGCGCCTGTAAATATAATCCGGGCCCTGGTGGCTGGGGTGCTTATCTTCAATGGGGTGAAAAAACATTGGAGTTGTGCGGAGGCGAAATTGAAACCACAAATAACCGCATGGAGCTGACGGCTGTGATTTCTGCCTTATCGGCGATTAAGCGTCCTGTTCCTATGATTGTGTTTTTAGATAGTCAGTACGTGAAAAATGGTATCCAGTCTTGGATGGATGGCTGGAAGAAAAAAGGTTGGAAGACTGCAGATAAAAAGCCTGTTAAGAATGTGGATCTTTGGATGAAACTTGACGAGTTAGTAGCCAAACATGATATCGAATGGCGATGGGTCAAGGGGCATGCAGGAGACTTCGGCAACGAAAAGGCAGACGAGTTGGCAAACAAAGGTGTACCTGTGAAGGGAGATAAGTAATGCAGGGAAATATCCGTCGTCAAGTAGCTTTGGATACCGAAACAACAGGTATGGAAATTTCTGAAGGCAATCGATTAATTAGTGTCGGTTGTGTTGAAATTGTGGGACGCAGTATTACTAAAAAGCATTTTTATGCTTTGGTTAATCCTGAGCGAGAGGTGGAAGAGGGCGCAGCAGCTGTCCACGGTTTTACCTGGGAAAAGTTAAAAAATAAGCCATTATTTGGGGATATTGTCCACGACTTTTTAGCCTTTATTAAGGGAAGTGAGTTGTTAATTCATAATGCTCCTTTCGACGTTGGCTATTTGGATATGGAATTGGGCCGTCTAGGTCTGGGTAAATTAAAAGATCACTGTGCAGGTATTGTGGATACATTGCCTTTGGCAAAAACACTTCGTCCAGGACAACGAGTTAGTCTGGATGCGTTGTGTTCTGCCTATGGCGTGAATAACTCTGATCGTAAATTGCACGGAGCATTGATTGATGCTCAGTTGCTTGCTCAAGTGTACTTGTGCATGACGCGTGGTCAAGAAACATTGGATATTTCAACGATTGACATGGCTAATTTACCGCCAATGCCTCCGGCGGAGGCATTGCGTATCGTGCGAGCAACTGAGCAAGAACTTCAAATGCATGCTCAGACAATGCAGACAATCGATAAAGAGAGCAAGGGGAAACTTGTTTGGACAGTGGACTAAGTTCGAATTTGCTCAAATATGTTTAGGGAAAGTCTCATGCACTTTCCCTTTTTTCTGCCTATAAAATTGGCACTATCAGTACTTTTTTAGAATAAATAATTATGTGGATCCGAACTTTAATTTTATGCCTAACTTTAACGGGTATTGTAACCCTAACGACTGCATGTTCAGATCAAAAGAAGGTTAATAAGAACACTGCAGTTGTGGTGCAAATTCAACAGGCTCAACCTCAAGAAGCCTACCGTTGGATTGATACATTCGGTCAAACAGAGGGTGCTCAAGAAGTGGAAGTGAGGGCGCAAGTCAGTGGCATTATGCGTAAGCTTAACTTCAGCGAGGGAGAGGCTGTTAAAGCAGGTCAGACCTTATTTGAGATTGAGAAAGAGCCTTACGAGGCTGCACTACGCCAGGCAAGAGCTCAAACTCAACAAGCTCAAACGACTTTAAATAAAGCACAAAGGGATGCAAAACGAGCTCAAGCTCTGATCAAAGTCAACGCAATAAGTCGTCAAGAATTTGATGATTTTATTAGCGCATTAGAAAGTGCCAAAAGTGCATTGGCAGTGGCTCAAGCAGCTCAGCAAAAGGCAGAAATTGATTTATCCCATGCAAACGTTCCAGCTCCCGTTGACGGTGTTGCAGGTAAGAGCGAAGTGAATGTTGGCTCGCTTGTTTCCAGTGGAACAACACTTCTAACAACAATTACCCAACCATCAGATTTACGAGTGACTTTTGCGATTAGTGACAAAGACTTGTCGAGTGCTGAACTTTCTAAGAAAAATAAAGTCTTAGTATTTGCTCCTAATGCTAAGACGCCTATTGAGGCTCAATTAGATTTTATTGGACAACAGGTTGATGCGAACAGAGGCACCATTCGTATGCGCGCAAAATTGCCACAAGGAACCCAATTATGGCCTGGGCAATATGTCGAAGTTCGTGTGATGTCTGGAATAATCAAGAATGCTTTCGTCGTGCCTCAAGGTGTCGTTCGACAAAAGCCTGATGGCACTTATGCAGTCTACATTTATCAAGATGGCATGGCACGAGAGCGTGAGGTTTTCGTTAGCCACTGGGAAGGTAAAAATTGGGTTCTAACGGGAGGCCTTTCGCAAGGTGACCAAGTCATTGTCAATCAAATTTTGAGACTTAGAGATAAAGCCCCCGTAAAACTTGAGCAAGCGTCTCAAGCAAAAGAAATCGGGTCCGTCTCTAAACAACAGCATTAACACAGGGGGTCAATAATGCTTTCCCAATTTTGTATTAGACGCCCTATTTTTGCTGCGGTCTTGTCAATTTTGATTGTTGTAGCAGGTCTTGTTGCAAGTAGAGTATTGCCGTTATCACAGTATCCCGATATTTCACCACCAGGAGTGTACATTTCAACGAGCTATGAAGGGGCAGATGCAAAAACTTTGGCTCGAACAATTGCTGCACCTATCGAAGATCAACTCTCTGGTGTAGAAGGTCTGCAGTATTACACTACATCAATACGATCTAATGGCGATGTGAGAATTGCGTGCACTTTTGAAGTAGGCACCGATCCCAATGAGGCCATGCTAGAAATCAATAATCGTGTGCGATCTGCTGAGCGTCGCTTGCCTGAGTCAGTGCGCCAGAATGGGGTGAATGTTCGAAAGCGTAGTGAAGAATCGCTATTAATGATTGTGTTGACCTCACCTGATCGCTCAATGAATCCCATGCAAATGGCCGATTATGCCACGGTTAATATGGTGGACGACTTAAAGCGTATCGAGGGTGTAGGAGATGTAAGTGTTTTTGGGAATGTTCAAGGCGCTATGCGTATTTGGCTCAATCCCGACAAAATGGCCATTTTGGGTGTTACAGCTAAAGATGTGGAAGATGCTGTAAAAGCTCAGAACCGCCAGTACGCAGCGGGACGCTTAGGGGCTGCACCAACTGAAGATGACCAACAATTGTTTTACACGATCACAATGCGAGGTCAACTCTTAACGCCTGAGGAGTTTGGCAATATTACGATTCGCTCCAATGGTCCTGACGGCATTATTCGTGTCCGAGATGTTGCTCGTGTTGAAGTGGGCAAGCGAAGCTATGACTCTTATAACCAGCAAGATGGAGCGCCGTCTGTAACGGTTGGAGTGTATCTTCAAACGGGTGCCAATGCCATGAGTACTGCCAAGTTGGTAAAAGAAGAGTTGGCTCGGCTTGTTGAACGTTTCCCAGAAGGACGCTTAACCCACACAATTTCTGACGATACAACGGTATTTATTTCTGCTTCATTAAATGAGGTTGTGAAAACACTTATTGAGGCAGGGTTGCTAGTTTTGGTGGTTGTTTATCTTTTCTTGCAAAGTTGGAGAGCAACTCTTATTCCGATGATTGCAGTACCAGTGTCACTTATTGGCACGATGGTTGGCCTTTGGGCTTTTGGCTTTACAATTAATACGTTAACACTCTTTGCTATGACCCTGGCTATTGGCATTGTGGTTGATGATGCCATTGTGGTGCTTGAGAATGTTGAACGCATCATGGTAGCTGAAGGCTTAAGTGCTAGAGCTGCGTCGAAAAAGGCTATGAAAGAAGTGGCAGGAGCATTGGTTGCCATTGTATTAGTGCTTTCATCTGTATTTATCCCCGTTGCTTTTTTAGGAGGGATGGCAGGTGAGCTTTATCGGCAATTTGCAATTACCATTACGATTTCTGTCATCATTTCCGGTTTTGTCGCTTTAACATTGACACCTGCGTTATGTGCTCTAATTTTGAAGCCACGAACAGAAACTCCCCCTCGATTTTTCCGCCGATTTAATATTGCATTGGGTCGTTATACCCATCTTTTTCAACGATGGGTGAGCTTAGCATTGCATCACCGTATCGCTAGTGGTGTTATTTTGTTTGCAACAATCGGGGCCTGTTGGGCAATGTTGCAGATAACGCCGACATCATTTGTTCCTCGTGAGGATCAGGGTATTGTTCGTATGAGTTTAAGTTTGCCTGAAGGGGCCTCACTTGTACGTACAGAGAAGGTAGCTGAAGACTTACGGGAAGGGATGAGCAAAATCGAAGGTGTTGAATCTGTTTTGACTTTGACGGGTTTTGATACCGTTGCAAATGATGTTCGTCAAAGTGCAGCGACTTTCTTTATCAAATTAAAGCATTGGGACGATAGAGAAAATTCAGCTAACGATGTTGCAGCAGCACTTAATGAGTTAGCCAAAGGTCTGACCGATGGTGTGGCCGTGTCTTCAACACCAGCTCCTATTCGAGGTTTGGGTTCAGCTGCCGGTTTTGCAGGTTATTTACAGTCTCGAGAAAGTGATGATCCATTGGTTCTTCAACAAGTGGCAGAACTATTTATAGCTGAACTGCAAAAGTCACCTATTTTGACAAGTTTACGCACGACGGCCAAGGCAGAGTCTCCAATGTTATTGGTTAACGTAGATGAAGCGAAGGCCTTAGCAATGGGGGTATCTATTTCAGAGGTATATACAACCTTGTCTGCCTTTATGGGTGGTACTTATATCAATGACTTTACTCGCAACGGCAAAATCAACAGAGTCATCATGCAAGCCGAAAGCCAATATCGGATGAAGCCAGAACATTTAGGGCGCGCCTGGGTTCGCTCGAATTCAGGAGAAATGATACCTTTATCCGCGTTAGTGTCTTGGGAGCGTACTTCTGGCGCAGAGACTTTAGCTCGAATGAATGGTTATCTTTCTGCCCGTTTTATGGGACAGGCAATCCACGGTATTAGTTCGGGTGAGGCAATTGCAGAAGTTGAGCGGATTGCTGAAGAGGTCCTTCCTGATGGGTATGCTATTGGCTGGACCGATCAAGCATTTCAAGAAAAGCGCCTTGGAGCTTCAGCGAGTACGGCATTTATTTTTGGGATATTAGTCGTATTTTTGATTTTGGCCGCTCAATATGAACGTTGGTCTTTACCGATCGCAGTAGTTTTATCTGTGCCGTTCTCAGTTCTGGGAGCTTTAGTAGCAACTTATGCGCGAGGTTTATCCAATGATATCTACTTCCAAATTGGCCTTTTGGTTTTGGTAGGCTTAACTGCCAAAAATGCCATTTTGATTGTTGAGTTTGCTGCGCAAAAATTAGAATCCGGTAAAAGCGTTTTTGATGCAGCTCTCGAGGCAGTGTCATTGCGTTTGCGTCCAATTTTAATGACATCATTAGCTTTCATTTTGGGCGTTTTACCATTGGCTATTGCAACCGGTCCTGGTGCAGCTTCTCGCCAATCGATGGGCACGGGGGTTTTAGGTGGAATGTTAATGGCGACGTTTGTAGCGGTGATCTTTGTACCTGTTTTCTTTACCTGGTTTGTTAGTAAAAAACAGGTGCGCAGAGATGAAGATGATGACGACAAATCACCATTTCTCACTAATAAAGGTCATGAAGAATAGTGGCTAATTTTCAAGGTTAGGTCTCAATAAGCTCCTCAACTTTTTATCCAAGGGTTGAGGAGTTTTTCTTTCATTTTTCGTTTTTGTCATCGTTTTGTCATAGTAGAGAAAAAACGTCATAAAAATTTAACGTAACTGTCATTAGGTTGTCATTGCTCAACTGCACAATACCCACCAAGTTCAAACGACTTAAATTAATCTCCAATTTTCTAAAGGAAAAAGAAAATGAAACGTACGATTGTTTCTTTGTTGTTAGCTTCTGCAATCGGTTGTGCAAGTTTTGTTGCTAATGCAGGCAATGTGGTTGTCAATGGTTCTACGACGGTTTTGCCGGCTATGCAAAAGATTAGTGAAAACTTTATGAAGGCTAATCCTTCCGTGCAAGTCTCTATCTCTGGTGGTGGCTCAGGTCATGGTATTAAGGCATTGATGGAAAAGACGACCGATGTAGCTATGGCTAGTCGTGATATGAAGCCTGCAGAAGTTGAAGCCGTTAAGAAGGGTGGCGGCGAAGCAGTTCGTTACGTTGTAGCAATTGACGCTATTGTTCCGGTTGTCAATCCTGCGAATGGTGTTAAGGATTTAACGCTAGAACAAATTCGAGACATCTATGCTGGCCGCATTACAAATTGGAAGCAAGTTGGTGGTAAGGATGCTCGTATTACAGTGATCTCTCGAGATTCCTCTTCAGGCACGTTTGAAACGTGGGAATCTTTAGTGATGAAGGGGGAGCGTATTCAACAACGTGCTCTCTTGCAAGCCAGTAACGGTGCTGTCTTACAAACGGTTGCCAAGAATCCGAATGCTATCGGCTATGTTGGTTTAGGGTATCTCACCAAGGATATCAAGGCATTGAGCATCGGAGGTACCGAAGCTACGATGAAGACTGCAGAAACGTTTGCATGGCCGCTTTCTCGTGAGTTGTACCTCTTTACGAATGGTCAAGCTGCTGGCGATACAAAGGCTTTGTTGGACTTCGCGTTGAGTCAAGAAGGTCAAAAGTCGGTTAAGGAAGTGGGCTTTGTTCCAGTTTCTAAGAAGTAATTTGCTCTCATTCAAACTTTTCTCATCATGAATACTCTCGTAGTTTCTAAGCGTCGAGAAGGGTTTGAAAAACAATTGGCAGCTATCGCTTTTGTTTCAATCTTGGCGTTAGCTGCCATTTTGGTTTTTCTTCTCTCTCAAGCTCTTCCTATTTTCCGTGAAGTGGAGTTTTTCCGCTTTCTTTTCGGTACAGAGTGGTACCCAACAGGGGACAATCCGGATTTTGAAATTGGTGCTTTGCTCGTTGCTAGTCTCTGTGTTGCCGCAACGACTACGCTTATTTCGTTACCGATTGGTTTGCTAACAGCTGCTTATTTGGCCTATTTTGCAAGCCCCTGGGTTCGTCAAGTTGTTAAGCCTGCAATTGAATTGTTGGCTGCCTTGCCCTCTGTCATTATCGGCTTTTTGGGGATGGTTCTTGTTGCTCCATGGTTACAAAACACGTTGGGATTAGATTCTGGCTTAAATTGGTTAAATGCATCCGTTATGTTAAGCCTAATGTGTGTCCCTTTTATTTGCTCAATTTCTGAGGATGCACTGCGTAATGTACCATCTGCACTTTCGGAAGCCTCATTAGCATTGGGAGCTACACGTTGGGAAACGCTCTATAAAGTTCAATTTCGATACGCTTTAGGTGGTATTGGGACCGCTGTGATGTTAGGCATTTCTCGAGCCTTGGGTGAAACGATGGTTGTTTTGATGGTGGCCGGTGGTGCGGCGATCATTCCAGAAAGTATTTTCGATCCACTGCGACCGATGACAGCCTCAATTGCTGCTGAAATGGCAGAAGCTGCTGTCGGTTCAACCCATTACTACGCATTATTTGCGACGGGTTTGGTCCTTTTTGTGACAACTTTTTTGTTTAATGCCACAGCTTTCTATTTCACTAAGAAGTATCAAATCGGTAAGCGATAGGAGTGTAAATGTCAGTTAACGGTAAAGTTCGTTCTTCTCAGGGCCGCTACATGGCTCAATTTATCGGCTTAAATTTGATGCGATTGTCAACCTTGGTAACTGGTGGTGCAATTGTTGCCATTTTGTTTTATCTAATTGATAACGCATTGCCGGCCTTATCCTGGGAATTTTTGACCGACTCACCTCGTGAAATGATGACCGCTGGTGGGATTTGGCCTTGTATTGTTGGTACTTTCTATTTGGCTGTAGGAGCAACTGCCATTGCATTACCTTTGGGGGTTGCTTCGGCACTGTACTTGACTGAGTATGGAGGTCAAGGTCGATTTGTTTCTGGCGTACGCTTAGCGGTATCTAATTTGTCAGGGGTGCCATCAGTTATTTTTGGTTTGTTTGGCTTAACTTTCTTTGTTACGGTTTGTGGCTTAGGCGTTAGTCTTTTATCTGGTATTTTAACGTTGGCTTTGTTGGCACTACCCATTGTTATTAATACGACAGAGGCTGCACTCAATCAAGTACCCCAGGCCTGGCGTGAAGCTTCTTTGGCATTGGGGGCAACAAAGAAACAAACAATTTTCAAAATTGTTTTACCGGCTGCATTGCCAGGTGTTTTAACGGGTAACATTTTGGCACTATCACGTGTTGCAGGTGAAACGGCCGCTATTATGTATACGGCAGCAGTGTTTTATACACCGAAGATGACACACTCAATTATGGACCCAGTGATGTCTTTGCCTTACCATATTTATGTTTTGGCAACCTCTAGTGTGGATGTTGATGCAACGCGTCCCTTGCAATATGCAACAGCATTTGTTTTAGTTTTGATGGTTTTGGGGCTTAATGGTATCGCTTTGATGATTCGCTCTCGCGCACAAAAAAAGATCGCTCGTCAATAGTAGGATTATCGAGCATTACCTTTCCAATTAAATGGGTTTATAGTGATTTATAGTGAATCATTGTGAGCCCATTTTTTTGGAGGTGCATCATGGACCAACAGCAAAAGTCGCAAGCGTTAGTGGAGCGATTTTTAAGTTATTTGTCAATTTCCAGTCAAAGTGACCCCAAAGTAAAGGCCGTTCCATCGACAGAAAGCCAGTGGAATATGGCACGAGTGTTAGAGGCGCAATTAAAGCATCTGGGATTACAAGAAGTTGAAGTAGATGAACACGCCATTGTTACAGGTTATTTGCCAGCAACCGTAGAAGGCGCAAAGACCCTTGGCTTTGTCGCACATACAGATACTGTTGATGTCGGTCTGAGTCCAGATGTTCACCCTCAAGTTGTGCATTATCGTGGTGGTGATATTTGTTTAAATCAAGAAAAGGATATTTGGATTCGAGAGTCAGAGCATCCGGAATTAATGCGCTACCTTGATCAGTTCATTGTTTGTACAGATGGTACAAGTGTTTTAGGCGCAGATAATAAGGCGGGTGTTACCAACATCATGACGATGTTGGAAATTATGGTAACGGAGCAACTTCCTCATGGTGCTATTCGTGTTGCTTTTGTACCAGATGAAGAAACGGGATTACGTGGCTCAAAACTCTTAGATCTAGATAAATTTAAGGTCGACTTCTGCTATACCATTGATGGTGGCGAGATTGGGGAGTTGGTTTACGAAACCTATAATGCAGCCGAGTGCCATATTGATATTGAAGGGGTGACGACCCACCCCTGTGCTGCTAAAGGTGTTTTAGTTAATCCTATCTTGATTGCTAATGATTTTATTAGTAATTTCAATAGGTTAGAAACGCCTGAGAATACAGACGAACGAGATGGTTACTATTGGTTTAAGACCATGACTGCTAATCCTGCGAGAGCGCATTTACAGTTAAATATCCGTGACTTTGATGATGTTAAGTATGAGCAGCGTAAAGCCTATGTTTTAAGTGTTGGGGAGCTATTACAGAAGCGTTATCCTAAGGCAAAAATTGTTGTTAATATTGAAGATGTTTATCGCAATATCTCTGGTGGTTTAGGAGAAGATCGAGAACCAATTGACCTGATGTATGACGCTCTTAAAGAACTTAATATCGAGGCAAAAACAGTAGCCATGCGTGGTGGTACAGATGGCTCTGCTCTTACAGCAAGAGGACTCGTTACACCGAACTATTTTACAGGGTGTCATAACTGTCATGGATTTGCAGAATTTTTACCGGTGGACAGTTTTGTTGCCTCGCTTGATGTAACACTTAAGATTATTGAACTCGTGGTGCGCAAAGCATAAGTTAGCTTGTAAGTATCTATAAGGAAGATGGGTCTGACAAAACGTTGGGCCCATTTTCTTAGGACTTTCTACAATATATTTCTGAAACAATGACGCCTATAGTGACTGATGTTATTTAAATCTTGCCATTTTGAGAGGTGCATAATGGATTCACAACAAAAAGCTAAAGTTTTGGTTGATCGTTTTTTGAAATATGTCGTTATTCCCAGTCAAAGTAATCCTAAGGTTAAAGATGTGCCGTCATCCAACAGTCAATGGGATATGGCAAGAGCTATTGAGTCTGAATTGAAAGCCTTAGGTGTCCAGGATGTATATATGGATGAGCACGCCATCGTCACTGGTTACCTACCTGCAACGGTTGCTGGCGTCAAAGCGATCGGTTTCGTTGCTCATATTGATACCGTTGATGTTGGCTTAAGTCCAGAGGTTCATCCGCAAGTGTTACATTATGAGGGTGGCGATGTTTGCTTAAATAAAGAAAAGGATCTTTGGATTCGCTTAAATGAACATCCTGAGTTAGGTCGCTATATCGGCCAAGACATTGTTTTTACGGATGGAACAAGTGTTTTAGGGGCCGATAATAAGGCAGGTGTCACCAACCTTATGACGATGCTTGAAATCTTAATTAAGGAAAATTTGCCTCACGGAGATATTCGAGTCGCTTTTGTTCCTGATGAAGAAACGGGTTTGAGAGGAGCTAAACTTCTTGACCTCGAGAAATTTAAGGTTGATTTTGCTTATACAGTTGACGGATCTGAAATCGGTGAGGTCGTTTATGAAACTTACAATGCAGCAGAGTGCCATTTCTTGATTGAGGGGGTGACCACTCACCCTTGTGCAGCAAAAGGTGTTCTTGTTAATCCAATCCTGATTGCCAATGACATTATTAATAACTTTAGTCGCTTAGAGACGCCAGAAAATACAGATGAGCGTGATGGCTATTATTGGTTTAAGACCATGACCGCTAGTCCCGCACGAGCAGATTTGCAACTCAATATTCGTGATTTTGATAATGCAACATACGAAGCTCGCAAGGCGTATGCTGCATCAGTCGCAGAATTAATGCAAAAGCGTTACCCTCGGGCAAAGATTGTTGCCCAAATTGAAGATATTTACAGCAATATCTCAGGTGGGCTAGGTGAGGATCGTCAACCGATTGATTTGATGTATGAGGCCTTAAAAGAACTTAATATTGAACCAAAGACTGTAGCAGCACGAGGTGGTTCAGATGGCTCTGCCTTAACAACACGAGGTTTGGTCACTCCCAACTACTTTACAGGAGCTCATAATGTCCATGGCTTTGCTGAGTTTTTGCCTGTTGACAGCTTTGTTGCCTCATTGAATATGAGTTTGAAAATTGTAGAACTCTTAACTCGAGAAGCGAAATAAAGACGAGGGCTCGTTTTAAAAAAGACTCTTTGGAGATTTCCAAAGAGCCTTTAATCAAGCTTAATCGTCTTTTTGCTCTATTTTCTTTTTGATGATGTGAGCAACATTTTGAGTGACATTGGCTCTTGATAAAATTAAAGGATCAATACGACCAATAGCCTCTAAGTCTTTCCCCTCATATGGGATAACGGACAGGACATAACGAATGGCATTAAGTCGAGCTCGTTTTTTATCATCACTTTTAACAACAATCCAAGGTGAGCGAAGTGTGTTGGTTGAAAAAAACATAACTTCACTAGCTTTTGTGTAATCATCCCATTTGGATAGGGATGCAATATCAATTGGAGAAAGTTTCCAACGGCGAAGAGGGTCAATTTGACGCGCTTTGAATCGCCTTTGTTGTTCTTTTTGAGTAACTGCAAACCAGAGTTTGATAAGAATCGTATCAGAGTTAATAATACTTTCTTCAAATTGTGGACATTGACGTAAAAATTCAATGTACTGTTCATCTGTACAAAAACCCATCACTCGTTCAACACCTGCACGGTTGTACCACGAGCGGTCAAACAAGCGAATCTCACCCGGAGAAGGGAGATGAGCAACGTAGCGTTGAAAATACCATTGGCCTTTTTCTGGGTCAGTTGGCTTGGGCAAAGCCACAATACTGGCACCACGCGGATTTAAATGTTCCATAAACCGTTGTATGGTGCCACCTTTGCCAGCGGCATCTCGTCCTTCAAACAAGATGACAACTTTTTTACCTTTTTCCTTAACCCAGTCTTGAAGCTTAATGAGCTCGACTTGTAAGCGATAAAGTTCCTTTTCGTATCGCTTTTTATTCATCTCCCTTTTGTAGGGGTAAGGTGCGTTTTCATAATCTTCAACTAATTCATTTTCATCAGGATTTTCACCCTCTTCAAGTTTTAAATGAAGGCGAGCTTCTTCCAACAATAATTTCAGAATTTTGACGCGATCTGCTGGGCGCTCGTTAAGTAATACCTCATGCATTGCTCGAGAATGCTCTATGACCTTGTCCTTAGAAATGAGGTTGCCATCAATTTCTTGGTCAATTTCATCACGTACTTCTTTAACTTCGTTAGCCAGATCAATCCACTTCTGTAGATCTTTTTCTTTGAGATTAGCGAGGTCGGAGACTTTAAGTTTTTCGGTGGCCATGATTGCCTCTCTTATTTAAGGTTATGAGGTCAATGTAACACCTTTAAACTCATTAGAAATGAAAAAGTGAGAATTGTGTGTCAAAACGCAAATAAAAATGGGACTGATTTCAAATCAGTCCCATTAAAGATGGTTGTTATGGCTATGAAAGCATAACTTCAATCCAAGGATTGTATCAACGAACCAAAGTCTGACTAGGGAAGATAAGGCTAAATGTTGAACCCTCACCTAACTTGGATTCGATCACTAATTTGCAATGATTGCGAATTGCAATGTGTTTAACAATCGCTAACCCTAAGCCAGTTCCACCTGTTTCTCTTGAACGACTTTTGTCTGCACGATAAAAACGTTCCGTTAATCTAGGTAAATCTTTTTCTGCTATACCGATACCATTGTCTTTTACCGAATAAACACAAACGTCTTTGGTCGCATCGTAGTGCCATGTGATATCAATATTTCCTCCATCAGGAGTGTAGCGAACAGCATTGCTTACGAGGTTGGAGCAGGCACTTCGGATTTCATCGACATAACCATAAATAGCAATATCGGTGTCAATATGCGTTTGAATGTTATGACGATTACGGGATAAAGCGATTCCGTCCTCAGCAACACCTGCGACAAGGCGCTGCATACTTACAACTTCTGGACTTTCAATAGCAACATCGTCCTTATTTTCTAAACTAGAAAGTACTAAAAGGTCATTAACAAGATTTTTCATGCGTGAAGACTCTTCCTGCATGAGTATGAGTTGCTCACGCAAAACCTTTTCATCAACTTTAGGACTAGACAAAATCATGTCTAAGAATCCTGAAAGCACTGTTAAGGGAGTGCGTAACTCATGGCTAACATTAGCCACGAAATCTTTACGCATGTTCTCGATACGATGCTGTTCAGTTACATCGTAAGTGACAATGATGAAGTGACTTTTGTCTGCTACAACAGCCGAGAGAAGTAGCTCTCTACCAGGTTCTTTCGATAAGATTTTGATAGGTTTAGAATAATCGCCCTCTTTTAAGTACTGCAAGACTTTACTGTCGGAGATAACAGAGCTGATTTTTACGCCCAGGTGCATTGTTAATTGAATGCCTAAATGACGTTCTGCTGCAGGATTGCACCATTCAATCGACTGACCACTACGGATTAAGATAACACCTTCAGGCAGTGCGGCTAACGATAGACGATACCGATCCAACCTTGCCGTGACACGTGATGAATCATGGCGCATCTGTTCAGCTTCATTAGCATCAATCCAACCGTCATTCATATTAATAAATAACCAAATATAAGCAGCACTTAATAAAGCACAGGTGATGGTAACAGTCATCAGCCAAGTGCTTGTGTAGTACATCAAAAGAGCAAAAAGGGCGATGCAAATGAGCATCCACCCTGCTTGTTGTTTTGGAGCCATAACTCTAAACCTTAAATATTTTCAAGATGAGCTCGATAACCCAGCCCTCGGACTGTTTGTAGTAAGTTTTCTGCTGCGGTTCCTTGGAGCTGTTTTCGCAGTCTTAACATATGAACATCAACAGTACGCTCATCCACATAAGCATTGTCCCAAACCAAGTTCAATAACATTTCTCGGCTATAAACGCGTTCGGGATTTTTTGCGAAAACGGAAAGAAGCTTAAATTCCTTCGCAGATAAGGAGATCGGCTCACCATTAACTTCTGCTTTGTAGCTTGCTTCATCCATCGTGAGAGGACCGCATTTAATTAAAGTATTTTGGGTCATTGGGGCATGCTCACTGTGGATATGGTAGCGACGCATAACGGCCTGGATACGAGCAATGAGCTCTCTGGGCATAAAAGGCTTGACAATATAGTCATCGGCGCCAGCATTTAATCCCTTAACTCGATCGCTTTCACTGCCGCGGGCGGTTAGCATAATGACAGGCAAATGTTGAGTTTGTTCGTTACTTCGAAGCTGCTCTAACCACTCAACACCTGAAGTCTCTGGCAGCATGTAGTCTAATAAAATCAGGTCTGGTAGCTGACTGTCCATCAACTCTTGTGCAGCCATGACACTATCACAGCTTTGAACATCAAAGCCAGCACCAGCACAAGCAAAAGAGATAAGGGTTCGAATTGGCGCCTCATCTTCAACAATTAAAATTTTTGAAGGAGATTGAGTTTGAGTCATGATGAATAATGTTGTTAGTTTTATTTATTGTCCCACAAAACGCCAATAACAAAAAGTGTTTTATTCTTCGTCTTTGGGTAAAAGATTTTGAAGATTTTCCGGTAATGCATCAAGGCGCAAATGTCGGATATCTTCACCGTCTAAGATAAAGATAATATGCTCTGCAATATTTGTTGCATGATCGCCCAAGCGTTCATACGCATGAATGATGTTCATACAAGACATGGCTTGCTCGACATGTTCAGGATGCTCTTTCAGATAGTGAGTCAAAATTTTAAACCCATCTCGATAGCTTTGATCGACTTCACCATCAGCGCGGAGTGTATTGACAGCGGCTGTTTCTGAGAGATTTCTCAAAGCCAATAGTGATAAATTTACAACTTTTTGACTTTTTTCAACGATTTCTGCAGCGCCAAGTTTTTCAATCAGTGCTTCAGGGAGTTCATGTCGAGAGACTTTTGCAATATTGCGAGCTTGGTCACCCATCCGTTCAAAGTCAGTTGCCATTTTGGCAATACCAAAAACGAGTCTTAAATCACTTGCGGCAGGTTGATGCTTAGCAATCAATAGAGTGCAGGCTCTGTCAATAGAAACCTCCAAGGCATTAATGGCAGCATCACGGTCACAAACACTTTGTGCAAGATCGATATCATTTGTTTTAAAGGCTCGGCTTGCATCTTGGATTTGAGAAAGAACTAACTCCCCCATGCTTAACAAAAGGTGCTTGAGCTCATCGATATCTGCGTCATATTGACGAAGAAGGTGAGATTGTTGAGATAAGATCATGTCAAATATCCTTGTATTAACCGAAGCGACCGGTAATGTAATCTTCCGTGGCTTGTTTGTCTGGGTGAGTAAAGATTTTTTGAGTTTCACCAAACTCGACGAGTTCGCCTAAGTACATAAATGCCGTAAAGTCTGAGATACGAGCGGCTTGTTGCATACTGTGTGTCACAATGACAACCGTGTATTCATTCTTTAACTCATTAATAAGATCTTCAATTTTTGCAGTAGAGATCGGATCAAGGGCCGAACAAGGCTCGTCAAAAAGAATAACTTCAGGGCGAACTGCAATGCCTCGGGCGATGCAAAGGCGTTGTTGTTGTCCGCCCGATAGAGCAAATCCTGAATCGTTTAACTTGTGATGTACGTCATTCCAAAGGGCGGCTTTTTTTAATGCCCACTCGACACGATCGTCTAATTCGCTTTTACTGAGATTTTCGAAAAGGCGGACACCATAAGCAACGTTATCGTAAATGGACATGGGGAAAGGTGTTGGTCGTTGGAAAACCATGCCAACAGTTGCTCGTAAACGATCTAATCCGTTTGTTTTAGTGATGATATTTTCACCATCAAGCCAGATTTCGCCTTCTGCACGTTGATCGTTGTACAGGTCGTACATACGGTTAAAGGTTCGTAAGAGGGTAGACTTGCCACAACCCGATGGCCCAATAAACGCTGTGACTTTATTTTCAGCAATATTCAAATTGATATTTTTAAGTGCGTGAAAAGCCCCATAATAAAAATTGAAGTCTTTGACTTCCATTTTGGGCTTCAATGACATCTGTGTCATTATTACTCCGTTGTAATCATTGATACTTGGCGCGCAGTTTAGACGCTCAAAATGACCGAAAGATGACAACTTGATGACACTTTTATGACGAGATTGCTCAATGTACTTGCTTTTCTAGGAAATAATTTGAAGCAGAGTGTCTTAATGAGTATTTTTCAATAGCTGTACATAGGAAAATCTATAAGATCAGCCCTAATCATTTTGAGAACGACTACAATGAAAAAACCGTTTGATTATTTTTAGGAATTATCAGCATGATTCGATTAGCTTGTGACTATCAAGAGGGTTGTCATCCAAAAATTTTAGAAAAATTGGTACAAACCAATTTAGAAAGCACCCCTGGATATGGGACTGATGCTTATTGTGAAAGTGCTCGTCAAAAGATTAAAGCTGCCTGCGCGAACCCCAACGCTGAAGTGCATTTACTTATTGGTGGTACTCAGACTAACGCGACGGTTATTCGTTCAATTCTTCGACCGTGTGAAGGGGTGGTAGCTGTTCAAAGTGGGCACATTAATGGTCATGAAGCTGGCGCAATTGAATTAGGTGGGCATAAAGTCCTGACGATTGCAGCTCACGATGGAAAAATGTTGGCGACAGATTTAGATCATTTCATCGTCAATACTTATAAAGACGCCAGTTGGATGCACGGTGTTCTACCAGGAATGGTGTACATTTCTCAGGCAACCGAAACTGGCTCTGTTTATTCATTAGCTGAATTAACGGCTATTTCTGAAGTTTGCCACAAGCACAATCTCCCCTTATTTGTTGATGGCGCTCGCCTAGGGTATGCATTGGTCAGTGAAGGCAATGATGTTACACTACCTGATTTGGCACGATTGACCGATGTGTTCTATATCGGTGGGACAAAGGTCGGCGCTTTGTTAGGTGAAGCGGTTGTATTTAATAATTTGGCACTGGCGAAGAATTTCTTTACGATCATGAAGCAAGGTGGAGCGGTTCTTGCAAAAGGTCGTCTATTGGGTATTCAATTCGATACTCTCTTTACGGATGAGCTTTATATCGAAACTAGTCGCCATGCAGTTGCTATGGCAATGAAATTAAAAAATGCCTTAAAGGCTAAGGGCTATCAATTTTATTCAGAAAGCCCAAGTAACCAACAGTTTGTTATTTTAAGTAATGATCAATTGAAGCAGTTAGAGAAAGAAGTTGCTGTTTCTCATTGGGCTATTGTTGATGATGAGCATACAGCTGTGCGCTTTTGTACAAGTTGGGCAACAACAGAAGAAACTATTGATCAAGTAATTGCAATGCTTTAATGCAAAAGTAGAAGAAAAAACGAGACTGTAAAGAAGTTTGTGTAAATCCAATTTTTGCTAACCTTTAACAAGGAATAAAAATGGATTTACCAATGAACCAAGACAAGATCAAAGACTTAGTTGACAACTTTCCTGCCGAAAAGCTTCAGAGCGATGAGATTGAGTCGTTTATTCAGCAAATGCGTAAGCGACTCATTGAGCAAGCTCTACAAGGTGAAATGGACGCTCATCTCGGTTACGATCGTTATGAGCGTCGCTCTGGCTCCAATAGCCGCAATGGCTCCAGTAGAAAGATATTAAAAACTGAAAAGGGTCCCATTCCTATTTCTGTCCCTCGGGATCGTGAGGGTAGTTTTGAGCCTCAAATTGTCCCCAAGGGCCAAACACGAACTGGTGTTCTTGACGACCAAATTATTCATCTTTACAGCAAGGGAATGAGTACTCGGGAAATCAGTGAAACCATTAAAGAGCTTTACGATGTTGATGTCTCTGCGACATTAATCAGTAACGTCACCAATCGTGTGATTAATGAGGTTATTCAATGGCAAAATCGCCCTCTTGATCCAATTTATCCTATTGTTTACATGGATTGTATTGTTGTAAAGGTTAAAGATAATCAAAGAGTTACCAATAAAGCAATTTTTGTTGCCTTAGGTATTAATATGCAGGGTAATAAAGAGTTGTTAGGTTTATGGATGGCAGAAAATGAAGGAGCGAAGTTCTGGTTGTCAGTTTTAACTGAACTCAAAAATCGAGGTGTTGAAGAGATTCTAATTGCTTGTGTTGATGGTTTAAAAGGTTTTCCTGAAGCCATTCAAGCCGTTTATCCCGAAGCTCTAATTCAACTTTGTATCGTTCATATGGTCCGTAACAGCATGCGCTTTGTTAGTTGGAAAGATTATAAAGCTGTGGCGACTCAGTTAAAGGCTGTGTATCAGGCTCCTACCGAACAACAAGCACTACAAGCCCTAGAACAATTTGAGAAAGATTGGCAGGATAAATACCCTGTTATTGCAGAAATGTGGCACCGCAACTGGAATAATCTCATCACGATGTTTAATTATCCGGAAGACATCCGTCGAGTGATTTATACGACTAATGCGATTGAATCGGTTAATAGCTCCATCCGTAAAGCGACCACACGACACAAGATGTTTCCTAATGATGAAGCAGCTTTGAAAGTGGTCTATTTGGCAATTACGGAGGCATCGAAAAAGTGGACGATGCCAATCCGTAATTGGCGTTTAGCGTTGAACCGATTTACTATTGAGTTTGGTGACAGAGTTGCCAAATTCCTTTAACTGGAATTTACACAAACAAATTTACACTCTCTCTTCTTTTTTCAAGAAGCATTAGTTTCTTGGCATGGATAGCGGGCGACAATTTCTTGCCTCCCAACGTTCTCACGTCAAAATAACCTGATGCACGTCTCCCGAAAATAAATCCCTCTTGCCCAAGACACTGCACTTTGTCGAAAAGTCTGAATCCCTTGACGAGATAAGGACTTTGATTGAGCTTACGAACACCACCTTTCAAAATCGAACACTTGTGAATTTGGCGATTGTGTTTACGTGTCTGCTTCTGATAGAAGTAGACACCTCTCCGTTGGGCTTTAAGGTTCCCAGCGATACAGAAAGCGTCAGCACAATGCGTCTTTGGAAAACCCAAAACGATGCGCTTATGTTTCGTCAAATAACCAAAAGTGTTCTCAACAGGAAGATGTGGATGTGTTTGACTCACTCTTTCAAGCAACGTCCAACGCATGATGCCCATGAAGGTTTCGGCCTTGAAGGACTGTCCACGCTTCACTTTCAACTTAATCTTTCCTGCATGAAATG
>CALESB010000039.1 GCA_937906995.1 uncultured Sutterella sp. | reverse complement strand
TTCGACTAATAGATTTACAAAGTCTCACGACTTTGCCGTCTTATATCCCATGATTGATCATGGGTTTTACGACGGAGGCTATAAAACTTCTGCATTTCAACTCAAAAATCGTTCAAAATAGGCCATATTTCACCTAAGAGCTTGAGAGCTTTCGAACTTTTTGGTATAGTTAAGCACTTTTCCAAGGAGTCATTCTTCGTGGACGTTTTGTAATGCCCGAGAGAATGCTCGAAAACTCATTGGAAACTGAAGAATAACCAGCCGCTTCCCTTTTGTGCTGAAGCGTCCTTTTAAATGCTTAATGCCTTTGAAAGCGGCTGTAACTTAACAGCCGTCACTTTTAATAAGGCAAGGAAAAAACAATGGCTAACACCAAACAAGCTCGTAAGCGCGCTCGTCAAGCTGTTGCGCGCAATCAGCACCTTTCTGCTCAACGCTCTCAATATCGCACCGCCATCAAGGCCGTTCGTAAGTTGATCGTTGCTGGCGACAAGGCTGCTGCCGCTGAATCTTTCAAGAAGGCTCAAATCGTTATCGACACGATGGCTAGCAAGAACGTTTTGCACAAGAACGCTGCTGCTCGTCATAAGAGCCGCTTGGCTGCCGCTATCAAGGCAATGGCCTAATTTAGCGTAGCTTTCAAAGCTTTCGAGGGATGATCTAACGATCGTCCCTTTTTTGTTGTGTTCGCTTTCTCCTCATTCTCCTCATCAATGAGGAGAATGAGGAGAATGAGGAGAATGTGATTAGTATCGATTAGTACTGGGCAGTGTCAAAAAAATGAGGAATGAAATACTCACTCCTCACTTTGAACGTGCTTTAATGGCTAGCGTTCAACTTCATACGGCCAATGGATAATCCCTCCCATATCATAGACCGTCTCATACCCCAAAGCCTTTAACTTTTGAAATGCGGCACGCGTACGAACCCCAGAGCGACAATAAATAATCAAGGGTCGCTTTAAGTCCTTAGGCAACATGGGATGCATCACCTGAGCAGACATTTCATCATTATCAATGAGGATGGCACCTGGGATATGTCCTGCTTCATATTCAAAAGGATGACGAATATCGATTAACGTGACGTTATCGCCTAACTCTTCCAGTAACTTTTTTCCTTCTTCAGCCGTAATTCTCATGATTCAGAACCTTACTTAAACTTCACTTTCAAAACACCAACGCCTTGTACACCACCTTCCAATACGTCTCCACGGTGAATCGTACCGACACCAGCTGGGGTACCTGTCATAATCAAGTCACCCGCTTTTAATTCATACAAGGAAGATAAATAGCTAATCATTTCAGGTACTGACATGATCATCTCAGCCGTTGTACCTTCTTGGCGCTTTTGATTGTTCACATAAAGCCACAACTTCATGGGCTCATTATCAGGCGTACGAGAAGCGGGCTTAAGAGCCGTCATCGGGGCAGATTCATCAAAACCCTTGGCAGTATCCCAAGGTTGGCCCTTAGCTACGCTTGCACGTTGCAAATCGCGACGCGTTAAATCTAAGCCGCTTGCATACCCCCACACATGGCTCATAGCCTCTTCTACAGGGATATTCTTGCCACCCTTACCAATTGCGACCACTAATTCAATTTCATGTTGCAAATCATCCGTTGCGACAGGAAAATCCAATTCCAACATTTCATTGTCTGGCGCATAAACCGCAGCATCAGCAGGCTTCAAAAAGATACTCGGAGGCGTCTTTTCTCCCAATTGAGCATTAACGGCTGCATAGTTGCGAGCGACACCATAGATTCGATGAATCGGGAAATAGAGATCTTTTTCACCATCAATCGGCAATACAGCTTGAGCTGGGGGCGCAAATAAAAAGGGCATTTCACGTTCTCTTTACTTAAAAATATAATCGTTCCAATTATAAACAGAGTCCAAGAAACGAAAAAGGACCAGTATTTTTCAACTGATCCTTCTTGGCGTTAGCTTAGTTAATTAAGCTTCATCTCGCACCGGTTTCACAGGGTTAGGCAACCCACGGCACCAGAGATAAATTTCGTAGATATAGCCACTGATGGCATAGCCACAGAAAAGGATAAACAGTGACAAGGTCGGGTTACTTGAGAAAGCAATCACGATCACACAGGCCACCAACACGACCCAAAACGGAATCGTACGAACAAAGCCCATGTTCTTACCACTAAAGAACGGCGCATTAGAAACCATGGTCACACCAGCGTAGATCGACAATGCCGCCGTAATTTCTGGCATGTATTGAACCATCCAAGGAGAAATTTGACCGGCTTGGGCTAACCAAACAAAGCCCATCACCAAAGCGGCACCCGCGGGACTTGCTAAACCTTGGAAAAAGCCCTTATCAATCACACCAATATTGGCATTAAAACGTGCAAGACGAATAGCGGCACCTGCGCAATAAATAAATGCAGCAGCCCAACCGAAGTTACCCAAGTCCTTTAACGCGAACTCATAGGCAATCAATGCTGGACAAACACCAAAAGCGGTCATGTCAGCAATTGAGTCAAATTGCTCACCAAAAGTACTTTGCGTATGCGTTAAACGGGCCACACGACCATCGCAACCATCTAAAAGCATGGATAAGAAAATCGTGGCAGCAGCAAGACCAAAATGGCCTTCCATGGCTTGAGCTACACCCCAAAAGGCGCAGAAAAGCGAAGCCATCGTAAAGGAGTTAGGCAATAAGTAAATACTACGAGCACGAGCTTCTTTGATGCGAGATTGCATGTTTGCGCGTGCAGAACGTCGAATCTTTCTCATGGGAATTCGATCCTTTTTAATTATTGATCATTAAGCCTTCGGGGCTAATTTGGCCAATACCGTTTCCGTACCAAGTACCTTCTCGCCAATCGTGACGCAAGGCGTAGCATCTAACGGCAAGTAAATATCAGCTCGACTACCAAAACGGATAAAGCCGTAACGTTGTCCCTTATGAAGCTCATCGCCCTTTTGCACATAGCAAAGAACACGTCGAGCCACTAAACCGGCCACTTGAACAACCGTAATACGCGTACCATCGTCCAAACGAACAATCATGGCATTGCGTTCATTTTCGGTACTGGCCTTATCCAAGTCTGCATTTAAGAATTTGCCTGGATAATATTGGACATCTTCAATAACACCAGCCACCGGAGAGCGTTGGCAGTGCACATTAAAGATATTCATAAAGACACTAATCATTAAAGCCTTTTCTTGGGTGTAGGGATTCACCGTTTCTTCCACTTTAATGACTCGACCGTCCACCGGGCAGAGCACCGCATCAGGCATCGCTGGCACTTCACGAGCAGGATCGCGGAAAAATTGTGTCACCAAAATAAATAGGATCCACAACACAGCGGCGATAAAGCCAAAACCAGCCAAAGACGTCCACAATGCAGCGACAACGAATGTAATGGCAATAAAGGGCCAACCTTCACGGGCCAAAATGGGATGAGGATAGTTCGGATTCACTCTTAATTGCTCCAAGCAACATTAGGTTAATCTACTATTTTACGCTATAAAAAACTTTTTCTGCTCACTTATGGGGATGGGCTTGCCTTTACAATTAAAGATTCCATGACTTTGAAACAAAAAATAACATGGGCGTAAGACAATCTACTTAACTTAAGCTAGAGCGCTCAGTTTTACTTGTAAAATGTTAGTCAATGCTTTCTTTGTGGCGCCCTCCATTGAGGACTACCGCAAGAAAACATCATTTTGTTCAGACTCTAACGCATTAAAACTCCCCAAAAGTCTGAATCTCTACTCGTATCCCAAGAAGCTTTCTCTTGTTGGAATTCTCTTGTTTTTAGGAGCACTGAAATGCTTGGTGTCATTATTACGCTTTTAGCCGTCGCGCTCATTGCGTATTTTGTTATTAAAAACTACTACCCTCCCTTCGTCTTGATGTTGTTGGGTTTGGTTTTATTATTCATTGGTTGGTTGATGGGCACAGATCCCGTTTCTGCCAAATCCTCTACTCACTTTTTTGGCTTTGACTTAGTTCAAGCCTTCACCGACCTCATGAAGGGACGCTTGGGTGGCTTGGGCCTCAACATTATGGCCATTGCAGGTTTCTCGTTCTACATGAATAAGATCGGTGCGTCTAAGTCTTTGGTCAAACTTTGCATCCGCCCGCTTTCTGCCATCCGCTCGCCCTACATTCTCTTAGGTTTAACCTACTTTGTTGGCCAATGCATGGCGCTCTTTATTAATTCCGCTGTGGGTTTAGGCCTGTTGTTAATGGCCTCTATCTATCCTTTGTTGGTGTCGTTAGGCGTTCGCCGTGCTGCTGCCGCTGCAGTGATTGGCTCCACCTGCTGCCTTGACTTGGGTCCAAGTTCATCTAATGCCATGCGTGCGGCTGACCTTTTAGGTACAGACGTTGTGACGTATTTCGTGACAGGCCAAATTCCTGTAGCTATCTGTGTGATGATTGCTATTGCTGTGGGCCATGGTGTGATTCAACATTGGTTTGACCGTCGCGAAGCCGCCAAGGGCATTGAAGATAAAGTTGATGGCGTCAATGGGAATGCTCAAGACGCTTTTGCAGATGCTGGCCCCGCTCACTATGCCATTTTGCCGATTTTGCCCTTATTCCTTTTGATTATCTTCTCCCCCATGGTCTACGCAGGCATTAAGTTAAGCTTGGTCACGGCCATCGTGGTCTCGATCTTGATCGCTTTTGTTGTCGACCTCTTAACACGCCGCACGTTTAAGCAATGCTGCGCCGATACGCAATCCTTCTTTGAAGGCATGGGTAAGGTGTTCACGTCAACTGTTACGTTGGTGGTGTGCGCAGAATTGTTTGCCTTAGGTTTAACCAAGGTTGGTGGCATTTCTACCTTGATTCAAATGGCAGCCTCCCAACAAGGCTTGGGTCTTTTCTTCATGCTTTTTGTCATGATGGGTATCATGGTGGTGGCAACCATTGTGACGGGCTCTGGTAACTCAGCTTTCTTTGCCTTCTCTCCGTTATTGCCAGAAGCCGCTGCTAGCGTTGGTTACAACACCATGGCCTTAGTGGTACCTGTGCAATTGGCAGCAAGCTTAGCTCGTCCGATGAGTCCGATTTCTGGCGTAATCATCGCTGTGTCCGGGATCGCTGGTTTAACGCCGATCGAATTGATTCGTCGTACCATGCCTGTGATGATCATCGGTATGATCGTTAACGTTGTTGCTTCCAATATTTTCTTATAAAGAAGCCATTCGTTAACAGATAGCCTCGTCACCCCCTATGGGCTATTTGATCAACAAAAATGCCAACGTTAAAGTGCATCAAACGCTTTCTACGTTGGCATTTTCATACCTTTACCGAAAAATCTATCGTTTTCCCGTTTGCTCCACACACGCTCAAAGAAAGACATTCTTGACTTAAATCAAAAATTAAATTTGTGCAGATTATTTTATTTTTTGTCGACAAACTTTATTAACCTTTTGTTTATAAACAGTTTTTAAAAATAACTCTTTAACTTAAAATTTTAAGTTAAACAACCTAGAGCCCAAGTGACTTTGCCTGTTTCTACGAAATTTTTCTTAGTGATTTTGCCCATATTTTTACACTTGCACTAAAAAGAAATTTTCTAAAAACTTTTCAATCTCATTTTTTATCTCATTGAATAATCAATGTTTTTATTTTTATCGACCGTTTGGTTGATATTTGTTGAAATAATTTTTCCTTATTTCCTTTTTACGATGCAGCTCCGAAGCCTTGTTGAAGACACAACATATTTTCTAAACTGAATTTAACGATTTTTAAAGCTTCAAGGAGAGGCAAAATGCAAAAAACACTTTTAGGCGCCATCTTAGCTGCTGTTATTGGTGTCGCAAACGCTGGAACGATTTTGGTAGGTACCGATGCCGGCTACGCACCCTATGAATACAAAGATCCCGAAACCAACGAAATCGTTGGGTTTGACATGGATCTCATAAAAGCCATCGGGAAAGCTACCGGTAACGAAGTCAAAATTCAGAACATGCAGTTTGCGGGTATTATTCCGGCCCTTCAAACGAATATGATTGATGTTGCAGCTGCCGGTATGACCATTACGGAAGAGCGTAAAAAACAAGTGGCATTCTCCGATCCTTACTACGACGTAGGTGGTCTAGTAATGGTCATTAACACCAAAAATATCGATAAATACAAGCACCTTGATGACATGGTCGGTAAAAAACTTTGTGCGCAAATTGGCTCTACTGGGGCACTATTAGCCAAGGAAGTGAAAGGCGCCAAGCTTGTTGCATTTGATCAAATTGGCGAAGCCTTCATGGAACTCAAAATGGACGGCTGCCAAGGTGTTCTCGTTGATCGTGTTGTGACGGAATACTACTTATCACGCAAGGCAGAAAAAGATATCACGCTCATTCCGCACTTATATACTCACAAACAAAATGGGTTTGCCCTCGCTAAGGGCAACACAAAAATGCTAGAAACCATTAACGCTGGCCTTAAGACTATTCGTGAAAATGGAGAATACGACAGAATCTACAAAAAGTGGTTCGGAAAACTTCCAGAAAAGCACTAATTAATAAAAAGAGGTTGTGCCAAAAAATAAACAACCTCTTTCTTCTTTAGACAAAAACCAAAGTCGTTAACGCTTGATGATGACATCCGTCGTAACAGTCATATTCAGTGTACTGCTTCCTGCTTCAATGGCGGGAGTGGGCATGGCATCATTAGCCACCTTAGCATTGGCTCGCATTAAACCGTACTCCATTCTTGGAGCTGAGGAGCCTGAAAAGCGCATATTTTGCATTTCAACTTTATTGGCTTTGCGCCCCAGAGAGTCTGCCACGATGGTTGCCCGTTTAGTTGCGTCATTAACAGCCATGCGAATCAGAGTAGCATCATAACCTTGGCGAGCCTGATCCGAAACACTAAAGCTTAGTTGGTCCAATTCCAGTGAGCCACTTAATTTTTCAATAATCGTAGGCACTTGCGTGACGTCATGCACTCGCATAAAGAGTGACTGAGATACACGCCAAGCAACAATTTTAGGCGCCTTTTCTCCCTTCGTTTCACTGTAAACGGGATAAGAATTAAAGCCTTGCGTTTGCAACTCCCAATTCCCCTTCATGGACTTTAGGGTCTCAAGGTTAGCGTTCATGGTCTTAATGACCTCTTCGGTCGCTTCTTTAAGCGTAGGAGCTTGCGCTTGTGTACTCCAGTACATTTGCGCTTGATCGTTGGGAACGACCAACGTCGCCGTTCCGTTGACCGATAAAGAAACGCCTTTTTGTTGAAGATTAATGCCGTTAAGATCATTGGCAAGAGCCACCGATGCGACCGTTGCAAGAGCTGTTGCAATAACAAATGGTTTCAAGACTGACATTTGAACACTCCAACTAAAAGATAAGCTGTTATGCTTGTATTTTAAGCCTGTCATATCGGCTAAAATATGTAAATCTTTTAGTAAGTGTGTCAGTTTTTATTTTGGAAGGACCCACCCATGAAGCCCATCGTTTTGTGTCGCTTACCCAACCATGTTGGCGACTGCTGTATGACATTACCTGCCTTGCGTCTTTTAGACGCCAGTGGCTTTACCCCCTATTTGCTCGGCAAACGTTTTGCTGAAGACTTGATGATGGGCATGGGTTGGCGATTTGACCCCATTGAAGGTCATGTTACGGAAGACTTTAAGCGCTTACCTTATCTATCTAAACAATTAAATCGCCCATTGGGTTTGTTGTTTCCCAATTCCTTCACCTCGGCTTTGCAATTCCGTTTGGCTGGCATTCGTTCTGCCGGCTTTGGTACAGATGGGCGCTTTTTTATCTTAGATAAAACACTTCCCCAACCCGCAAGCGACGTCCATGAAGTTGAGCGATTCTTTAAAGTGGCTTACGAGGCCATTAAAGCTTGGGGTGGCACTCCCGCGTGGGATAAGCCTACGCCAGATCTTGGCCTCACTTTAATGCAACGCCATTTGGCTGGCGCCAAGAATATGCGAGCAGAACTTCAAATCCCTGAGCGCTATGCTTTAATCGCTCCAATTGCTCGCGGTATTCATCATGGCAAAATCAAGCATTGGGTTCATATCAATACCCTTTGTCAGCCCTTGCGTGACATGGGCATTGAACCCATTGTCTTACCGTCTCCCGATGAAGTTCAAGAAGCTAAAGCTGCCTGTCCCGATGCTCGCCATCTCGAGCCTACGAATTTGGGCACATATGCTGCGCTTTGCAAGGATGCTCAAATTGTGATTGCTAATGATTCTGGCATTAGTCATGTAGCCGCCGCTGTTGGTGCTCGTCAAATCACCTTGGTGGGGGTGACAGATCCAAAACGAACGGGCCCCTGGAATCCGAATGCTACGGTGATGGGCAGTGAACAAGGTTGGCCTGAACCCGATGCTGTGATTGCAAAATTGCGTGAACTTTTAGCTTAAGTGGATGGCAAAAAAATGAGTGAAAATCAACGTCCACGTATTTTGGTTGACTTGTCTGCAACGCTTTTGCATCACGGCCACGTTCGTCTTTTGAAAAAAGCTGCAGAGATGGGCGATGTTGTTGTCGCCTTAACGACCGATGAAGAAGTTAAGCGTACCAAAGGCTATATGCCCGAACTCAGCTATGAAGAACGAAAAGAGATCCTTGAGAGCATTCGCTACGTCAAAGAAGTGATTCCTTCGCCCTGGTTGATTGATGAGACTTATATGGACGAGCATCATTGCGACCTTTTAGTGCACGGTGCAGACAACTCCAACAAGATTTCCAAAGAACGATTGGTTATTTTCCCACGTACCGAAGGCATTAGTTCTTCTATGATGCGTGAACGTGTTTTGGATTGTCTTATTGAAATGAATTTAGACTCGAGTAAACCTTCGAAAGCTAGCGACAAGGTAGCTCGCTTCTTAATTGAGTCGATTAAGCGAGAATTCCGATTGGAGTGATCTCTTTCGACTCTACTTAACAAGGACTCTGGCAAACTTTTGAAACTAGTAATTTTAAAATTTTTGAAAATAATGACCACTGCATTTGCTGTGGTCTCAGACTGTTGAGAAAGTTTAAAATGATCACTTTAGAAGGAGCGAAATTCGCTCCCTCTAATATTTTCAGAAAAGAAACTTCATTGAACACTTTAATTTATTGATTTGTAAAATTATTTCACCTCATTCATGGAGATGAAATATGCTAGTACCACATAGTCTGCATCTATGGATCACTCCCGCTTGCCAATGGGTAAATCATAAAATTAAAGTGGGTTAATCATTTCTTGAGTGAAAGTTATCCATGGATGGACGTAGCGCTCATTCTCAATTATGGGCCGTAGCAAGCCCAGCGGTGGGTAACTTTTACAAACTTATTCTTTCAAAACACTATCTGTTTCATTTCATCTACGAGAGTGACCTTCATCAGTAATCTATCAGAGCTTCTAGTGAGAAGTTTTACTCCCTCACCGCCCACAATGAATCGTTTAGATCTCCACCATGCCATATAAAATACATTATTTTTAATTGGACAGTTCTTGCTGTTGGTAATCGAGAGATCTTTACCATTCAAGATTGTAACTTGCTACAATAAGACCTGTTAATAGGTCTTTTGGGAGAAATCGAATGACTGCGTTTATCTATGCGGACACCACTGCAAGTATCAGCGAATTAAAAAAGAATCCTTCTGCAACTGTACGCTCTGGAGCTGGTTTTCCTGTAGCTGTCTTGAATCGTAATAAGCCTGAGTTCTATTGCATACCGAGCGAACTATACGAAAGAATGCTCGAGTACATTGATGATAAGGAATTAATTTCCTTAGTCAAAGAAAGACAAAATGAGCCTTTAGTTGACATTGACTTGGAAAAGTTTTTATGAAATACCAAGTTAAATTTGCCAAGTCTGCATTAAAGGAATGGAACAAACTTGATCACACAATTCAACGACAATTTGCAAACAAACTAAAAGAAAGGTCAGAAAACCCCCGAGTGGAGGCAGATCACTTACGAGGAATGGATGATTGCTACAAAATTAAATTGAAAGCACTCGGATATAGAATGGTTTACAGAGTTGTCGATGAAGTTTTGATCATAGCGGTTATTGCCGTTGGTAAACGAAATCGTGCAGAAGTCTACGAAATAGCAAGCTCTAGACTATAGCTACAAAATATTTCTGTCAAATATTGTATAGAGGATCAAGTGCTTTTAATTCGGCATAGGTATCGATTTCTGCGACATCCTTTGCTTTGCACTCACGAATATAGACATGATAGTCAGACAAATATTGCTGAAGTGCCACTTGATCCCAATAGCGCTCTTTACCACCAGGCATCGCCATAACACGCTCAATATCTTTTGCCAATTGCTTCCCCGTAGCCTCATCCCAATAGGAAATGCCGACCATTTGATGGCAATTGAGACCACCAACCGCCATCCCTGTAATGCGCCCTTGGCGACCTGTCATAAAGCACCAATCATCGGTTTTTTCGACTGGAATCGCCAAATAGTTTGTGCAATATTGATAAGGCGTAATCAACTCCGAGTTTCTCAATAACAGATCACTTTCAAGCACATAACTATTCGCCAATAAATGCCTTGCCTCATAAGCAGATGAAATGTTATTGGAGACATTAAAGGCAGGATTATCAGTGAATTTGATCATTGGGTACTTATAAAGTAATTGATCAAATTGCTCTGCTAAATACCCGCGAACAATCGTAATATCCGTGATACCTGCGGCAATGACCGCATCCAAAAGCGTATCGATGATACGCACACCATTGACCCTAACCAAAGGCTTAGGCGTATTAAAGGTAATCGGAATCAAGCGCGATCCAAAACCCGCCGCTAAAAATACGGCCCGTTTGACGCGATAAGGCTCAAGGGCTTGAAGCCCCGCCTCTGTAATCATCTTATCTGCAATGAGTTTTTCTTCCGCCAGGAAAGCCAAAGCGCTGTGCACCGTCCCAAGCGACTTTCCTAACACCTGGGCTAACTTTCTTTGAGGCAAAGACACATTGCGATGCGTTGCCAAGTAAGCCAAAATATCAAACTGTTGGCGAGTTAACATTAGTAGGCTCCCTTCTTGGCTTTAAAGTATTGAGCGCCACTTTTGACTAAAAGATTCACAACAAGAATCAACACTGAAACAAAGGCAGAGCATTCAATCATCATTTGCGCTTCAAACTGGTTGATCATCAATGACAGCGGCTTATTAGCAACAGTTGCCAAGAAGGAAACCGCTGAAATCGTAACCATCGAGTTGACAAAAAAGTAGACAAACATCTCGACTTGTGTTGCCCGGGTTTGGGGTAACAGAACATCCAAAAAAAGACGCCAACGACTAATCCCTAAGGTATCTCCTACCGCTTCCAAATGCTCATTTAACTTGCCAAATGAGTTGCACATCATCAAGTAAGGCGTTGCGAAAAAATGCATGATATTGACCAACACCAATATCGCTAATGTCCCATAAATGAATGTACTATTAAACGCTAAAACGTAAGATAAACCTAAAACCATCCCAGGCACTGTTAGTGTCACGAGCGCAATAAAGTGTACTAAGCGCCCTAGCTTGGAGGATGTTCTTGAGGAGAAATAAGCGGCTGCCGTAGCACAAATCACACCGACAACTGCCACTAAGAACGAAATCCAAAGGGAGTGTCCCAAATAGGTCATTGCATTTAAATTCAAAGCTTGCTCAATATGAGCCAAAGAAACAGATAAATCAATGGGATACTTAGAAACAATGCTTAAAAACACAAAGGCCAGAATGGGCATCAAAATAAATAAGCTTACGGCAGAACATAAAGCCGTCATCAAGCCTTCAAACCATTGAGAATGCGCACGATCACCAATGCGCACCGTCTGTCCCTCTGCTCGACTTTGACGCGTTCCCAATTCCAAAACAAAAGCCAAAACAGCGGGCACCAATAAAAGGCTTCCAATCACTGCACCCTTACCAAAATTTAATAAACCAATCGTCTCTTGGTACATCAAAACAGGCAGCGTTGTGAATTTGCCTCCAATCATTAAAGGCACGCCGTAGTCCGTCACAACAAGTGTGAAAATCGCAAAAATCACCCCGATCATAGGCTTAGCTAAGTAAGGTAGTGTCAAATGGATAAATTGGCTAGAGCGAGGAATACCTAACACATCCGCCGCCTCGTAATGTGCTCGACTTTCGTACTTTAAAAGGTCAGCAATCATCAAAAAGGCAACTGGTAAGGCGTAGAGCACGGAACCAATCACAATGCCCCAAAAGCCGTAAATAGAACCTTCCCAACCCAACGTTTTGGTCACGATGCCATTGGCACCAAAAAGCAAAATCAGTCCCATCCCATGAGATAGCGAGGGAATTAACATGGGTATTACAAAGATCGCCTCAAAAATACGTTTACCTGCAATTTGGGTGCGAACAATCCCCCAAGCTAAAAGTCCACCCAAAGTAACAGCGATCACTGTTGCACAAGAGCTCACCCATAAAGAATTGGTGAGCGCCTTTAAGACCGGGCGACTTTTAAGGATTCTAAGAACATTCACATCCCCTAGCGACCAAAAAAGATTCGTCAAAGGCCAAACAAAAGCTAATAAAAACAATCCCAGAAGAAGCCATCTCACAGCTCTTCCGGGTTGATAGGCGGCATATCGTCGATGACTGCTACTCATAAGGCTCGCCTAAAAGGTAAAAGGGACTCAATCTTAAGATTGATGTTATGAATCACAAATTTTTCAATAAAGTCATTGGCTGGATGCGCGATGATATTGGCTGGCGTATCGATTTGCTCAATCACCCCAGCACGCATCACCATAATACGATCCGACATCGCAAAAGCCTCTTCTTGGTCATGCGTAATATAAATCATGGTAGAACCAAAGCGCTTTTGTAAAGACTTCAATTCATCTCGTAAAGCTAAGCGCGTATCGACGTCAAGCGCTGACATCGGTTCATCAAACAAAATGATTTCCGGGTTTTGGGCCAATGTGCGAGCAATCGCAACTCGTTGTTGTTGGCCACCAGACAATTCTGACGGATATTTGCTTAAATGATCTGTCAACCCCACTGAGTCCAGAGCCTCTTTGGCAATCGACTCTTCTTGTCCGGCGTATTGTTTTTGAAAACGCAAAGCATAGGAGACGTTTTGCAACACCGTCATGTTCTGAAAGAGCGCATAGTTTTGAAAGACAATCCCCATCTTGCGCTTTGAGGGTGCCAAATGAGTAATCTCCTCCCCGTCCTTTAGAATTTGTCCTGCATCGGGTTGCTCTAAACCAATCAAAATACGCAATAAGGTCGACTTCCCACAACCGGAAGCTCCGAGAATGGAGAGAAACTCCCCACTTTGAACGGTAAAGTCCAAAGACTTAAGAACCTCTTTGCCATCAAATGATTTTTTCAGACCTTTAACGGTGAGCTCTTTCATAGCTAATTAGTATTCCCAGTTTTCCAAAATGCGTTGTTTTTCTTCAATTGTATTGGGGCCCATATTGGCGTATTGGATCTTGGCAGGGAAATTCTTCAAAGTAAAGTCCTTATTTTTAAAGACTTTTTCTGGGAAGAACTTTGCATTATTTTCTTCAATCAAATGATCGTAGAAGAACTTCATCACATCTTGCACAGCTTGACGCTTTTCTTTACCTGCAATGATAGCCATACCGTACAGGGTATAAGGAGAGCCTTCTTCAAAGTAAGTCACTTTTAAAGGCGAACCCTTATTGATTTCAATCACGGCTTGACCCGTCATACCCAAACCGATGGCAGCTTCACCTTGCACTAGGGCTTTAACTGGACCAGAACCTGAAGACGTAAATTGCAAAACATTCTGAGAAAAGTCATCAAAATAATCAAATGCCTTATCTTCTCCCCAGATGTTGACCAAGTTTTTCACAAACATATAACCCGTGCCGGAGAACTTTGGATTGGGCATTGAAATTAAATTCTTATACTCTGGTTTTAAAAGATCTGCATAACTCTGGGGCTCTGCTAATCCCTTAGCCTTTAATACCTGAGTATTCACAATGATGGCGCCACCATTACGATAAACGGGTAACCACTTGCGAGTCGGTGTCACAAAATCGTCCGTGTAGATTGAAAAATCAAATTGATCAAGGACAGCCAAATTGGCTTGTAATTGTTCCAAATAGGCATATTCCAAATCCAAGGAAATATCACAAGGCGTATTCTTCCCCTCAGACATCAACTTTGCGGCTTGGTTGCCCGTGGGCATATAGTCCAAAATAATTTCGTATTGAGGAAAAGCCTTTTTAAGACGTTCCTCAAAATAAGCATTACGGTACTCTTCTGCACTTGTATAAATCACTACACGTTCTGCAGCGTGCGCGACTGCCCCCATTAAAAAGGAAGCAATTAAAGTTATTAGACAAAGAAAACGGGACATTGTATTTCGCCTATGACGCCAAACCTGGGCATTTGTTTCAACATTGGTGTGATTCTGATAGTTTTTGAACAAAAAGTCCAGAAAAAAGCACTGAATTTAAGTTAATTTTTAAGTTTACTGATCTTAATTAGAACATTATTCATAAATGCAAGAAAATATAAGCTTTTGCACATCATAAATTTGATGAGCGTATCTTTAGTGACGATGGTAGAATACAGGCGGATTTTTGGCGTTGTTTCTTTATGGATCAACACCTTGAATCCTTTTTCTTTTTTTACCGACTCCCTTACATAAAGATTAATCCATGCGACGAACAGTCTCTTTTTCGCACGCGGTTTATGCACTGCTCATACTTTGTGCTCCCCTAGATGCCTACGCCTACCTCGATCCTGGCACAGGTAGCATGTTGTTGTCTGTTTTTGTTGGATTAATTTCAAGCGCTTACTTCCTTATTCGCAAGTTGCCAAGTCTTTTACGTGCCCTCTTTTTTAAGTTCACGGGTAAAAAAGACGATCTTAAGAACAACTCCATCGTTTTTTATGCGGAGTCTGCTGCCTACTGGTCAACGTTTAAACCCATTCTTGAATGTTTGGCCAAGAAAAAAGTTCATGTGACATACCTAACCTCTGCGGAAAACGATCCTGTTTTTTCTGCTGGACTGAACGAATACGTTCGTGCAAAATTTATTGGTAAAGGTCAAACAGCCTACACTGCTTTAGGCTTTTTAGAAGCAGACGTTTTTGTGCTGACAACACCAGGCATCGATGTACTTCAAATTCGTCGCTCACCCGGCGTAAAAAAATACATTCACGTAGTTCATGCTGTTGGAGACATCCACACGTATAAGTTCTACAGTTTTGATTACTACGATGCCGTTTACTGTGCGGGTCCGGCGCAAGCCAAAAGTCTTCGAGACCTTGAAGCATTGCGAAAAACCCCCACTAAAGAACTTCCACTTTTAGGTTGTCCCTATTTAGATGGTTTAGTTGCTCGACGTGACCCCCATTGTCCTCCTGAAGACAATACGATTTTGATTGCTCCTACTTGGGGGGCTAACGGTCTTTTAACTCGAACAGGAAGCCTCATTCCTAAAATGTTAGCCAAAGCAGGCTATCACGTTATTCTTCGTCCACACCCTCAGAGCTTTATTTCAGATAAGGCTTTGATGGATAAATTAACGGATGAACTCAAAAATGAAGACCATATTGAGTGGGATCGTAATCCTGATGGCTTCAGGAGCTTGAGTCGAGCCAAACTTATGATTTCTGATATCTCTGGTGTTATTTTTGACTTTGCTTTCGTATTTCTGCGTCCCGTGATTTCAGTCGGTAACGGTCCTTTGAAGAATGGCTTTGAAGCCTGGGAAATTCCCCATGAGGCTTGGGAAATGAAAGCTCTCGATACATTAGGACAGCGCATTTTGCCCGGTGAGGAAAACAAAATCCCCCAAGCTGTTGAAAATCTTCTAAATCAACATGCAGATATGGCTAAACAAATTGAAGCCATCCGAGATAAAAATGTCGTCAACTTTGGCAAGGCTGGAGAACCCATTGCCGAAGCACTCATTCAAGCCGTACAAAACGTAAAGACGGAGAAATAATTCATGTTGGATTTTATCTATACGCTTTTCATTGCTCCGCTTGAATTTTGGATGCAAAAGGCCCTGATGTGGGGCTTTGAACAAACGCATGCTTGGGGCTGGGCCATTATCGTGATGAGCCTTGTGGTGAACTTTGTGATTCTGCCTATCTATATGAAAGCAGAATCTTGGCAAGAAGAAGAGCGCGCAATTCGCAAATCCTTCGAGGCCAAAGAGGCGATGATCAAGGCGACATTTAAGGGGCAAGAGCGCTTTGCGATGATCTCAACCATGCATCGCCAAGCCGGCTTCTCTCCATTCTTGGCCATGCGCTCGAGTATCGGCTTTTTCTTGCAAATTCCGTTCTTCTTTGCTGCTTACCACTTTTTAAGCCATTTTGAACCCTTACAAGGCGTGGCTTTTATGGGCTTAGCCGACCTTTCTAAGCCAGACGAAATGTTCCACATCGGTGGCTTTGCTATCAATGTCATGCCCATTTTGATGACTGTTATCAATTTGGTCAGTGCCTTGGTTTATACGCAGAACATGTCTCGTAAAGACAAAATTCAACTTTACGGCATGGCTGCCCTGTTTTTAGTCCTCTTATACGACGCAGCCTCTGGTTTAGTCCTTTATTGGACCTTTAATAACATCTTCTCTTTGTGTAAGAACATTGTCTATGACCTATATCACCGCTTTGGTCGCAAAACCATTGAATCAATAAAACAACGTTTCCCTAAACACAAAGCAACCAATGAGGTCTTTCCTCAAAGCTCATTCATGAGCGGCTACCTGGTCTTTTTGTGGGGTATCAGCGCCATCTTCGCTTTATTAAGCTCCAATCAAATGGAGCTCATCAGCGATGCAACTAAAGTCCAATTAAGTTTCATTTCTGATATCGGTTTTGTTTTAACTGGTTTTGCATGCTTAGTGGAATTGGTTCTTTTGAAAGTCTGGAAGAACCATAAGGTGCTATTAGCTTTTAGCCTTTTAGTTCTGTATTACGGCTTAAATACATGGTTTAAGTGGCAATTCACAGGCGCCAATCGCCACTACTTTGCTTTAATTGCAGGACTCTTATTCTTAATTCCTGTCATTGGGCTAACGCACCTTCGCTGTAACTTGAATATGCTCTTGATGAGAGGCAAAAGGGCTGTCGGCCTTTATACGCCGGCTGTTTCTTGGCTCATAATTTTGGTAACGGCTTATTTACCGATTCAAGCTTTTTGCACGGCTCCAGAGCTCTTCTCGCCCACCGCAGATGTTTTAGCCTTACTTTTAAAATACTCCGTCATTGGAATTGTTTTCTTTTGGGTTCTAGATAAGGTCTTTAAATTCTTCAATACGGAGAATTTTGCTGGCTATTTCTTTAGTCTCTTAACGTTACTCTTTACGATTTATGCCTTCTTGCTGCCGATGGACGTGGGCACAATTGACGCATTCCAAATCTCAGATCCAGCACCACTTTATTTAACTAAAAATCTTTTAGTGGATTTTGTTGTATTGATTTTGTTCTTTGCCGGTTTTATTTGGCTTACACGCCACGGTAAAGTGAGCTTAATTCGAAATGTCTTCATCATCTGCTGTGTTTTGGGACTGGGCTCTAGCACGTTATCTTTGTGGCAATCTCGCGGACAGTGGCAAACAGAAAGTGACTCTACTACAGTGACACTTCCAAGTTATAACGATCGCCTTATGGGTTTCTCAAAAGATAAGACCAACATTGTCGTTGTCATGCTTGATGCTTTCAGTGGCTCACACATCGACATTCTTTTTAATGAATACCCTGAATTAAAGGATCAATATCGAGGATTCGTTTGGTACCGCAATATGTTAGCGAGCGGAGATTCTACCGTGTCTAGCCTTCCATCCATCATTTGTGGTGAAAAATGCGCACCGTGGTCATTAAACGAAAACGAAACAGATAAATCCTTAGCTGAGAAAATCAATCGTTATTACGCTGAGACGCTTAATAAGTTTGGCCCTCATTTCGATATTGCCATTCATGAACGAAACTGGCTTGAACCTAACCGCTTAAACGATCTTGTTCATGATGACATTTTGGCTATTCGCTTTATGGGTGATAGCTACCTTAATCGTTATCTTCAAAAAAACGATATCACTTTAGGCCGTGGCTCTAGCGACTCATTCTTACTCGCAGTCAGTCTATTTAACTCCGTCCCTTGGAGTATGAAAAACCTTGTCTATAAGGACGGTCGTTGGATTGAAAATTTAATGCCAAAATCTGACACTTTGGTTGTAAGAGCATTACGCGAATATGCTTTCATTGATGGTTTAGCTGATCTGTCTAATACCAACGCAACTAAGGCAACTTATAAGTTTTTTGACAATGAAATTACCCACCATCCGTGGTTAATGGATGCAAAAACGTGCACAGTTTCCGCCAAGCCTAAAATTTACAAAACACGTCAAGATAATGCAGATGAACTTCATTTAGCCAATGAAATGTGTGCTTTAAAAGCACTTTCTCGTTGGATCAATTGGATGAAGTCTGAAGGTATTTTTGACAATACCATGATCATCCTAGTCTCTGACCATGATGGCATGGACAGCGACATGATTGGTCAAGTCTTTGGAAGCCCCTATAAGGGCATGGTAGGTAAACCCAATCCCCTATTGTTGGTTAAGCATCTCGGACGCTCTGGCAATAAAGATGTTGAAATCAACGATATGCCATTGTCGCTTACGGATGTTTCTAAATTCATTGACAACGATTTAAATATCCAACCGTTTACAGGTAGAACTCAACCTAGACGGATGTCCGTAACTGGTGGGAAAACGATGAATAAGTTCGTTCTTGAACGAGAATGGATGGTTGATTCTGATATGACCCGTCGTGATCATTGGAAAGAATTGCAATAATACTTAAATCACTTTAATGAATAGTTAATCTAGAGATGAATACTGAATCGACTTTGAACATAAAAAAACATTATTGGCGTAAAGACATCACTGGCTTAAGAGCCGTTGCGGTCTTACCCGTATTGCTCTACCATGCATTTCCTAGCCTTATACCTGGTGGCTTTTTCGGCGTTGATATTTTCTTTATTATCTCTGGCTACTTGATTGCTGGCATCATTTTTCGCGGGCTAATCGATAACAACTTTAGTTATTGTGACTTTTACGTTAAGCGTATTAAGCGCATATTGCCTAACCTAGTCACCTTACTTTTGGCTGTAGCTCTATTTGGATGGTTTGTACTTACAACAGAAGAATACAAGTCTCTTGGACGACACATTTATTCAAGTGCCGCTTTTTATCAAAATTTCCGACTTCTCTCCGACGTAGATTATTTTGATTTAGCTGCCAATGAAAAACCACTCCTTCATCTTTGGAGTCTTGCGATTGAAGAGCAGTTTTATATTGTTTTCCCAATTATCTGTACGCTTGTATGGAGTATTTTCAAACGTTCTTCTAAAGCCATTGGCATTTGTGTGTTAGTTATCACTCTAGGTTCATTGACTCTATGCCTTAATACAACCGACAATAGCCAACGTTTCTATTTTCCTCTTTCTCGATTCTGGGAACTAGGTATTGGGATCATCATTGCCTATGCGGAAAGCTTCCATCAATTAAATACCAAAAACATTGACAAAAATATACGTAATAGCTTATCTGTTTTAGGACTTTTGATGATTTGTATGTCATTTTTCTTTTATGACACGCAAATCAAGACGCCAGGACTGTTTTCATTGCTACCCACCCTTGGCGCTGCACTGTTAATTTTTGCTAATGATGACGCAGTAATCAATCGCTCGCTTTTGTCATGGAAACTGATGACTTTTATTGGCTTAATCAGTTATTCGTTATACCTATGGCACTGGCCCTTAATTGCTTACCTAACCATTGTTATGCCTAAAGCACCTCAATGGTATTACGGTATTGCACTGTTGATGAGTTTCCCCATTGCGATTTTAGTGTACTCACTCATTGAAAATCCGATTCGCCGAATGAAATCCAACACTCTAATTGTTTATGGATTAATTTTGGCATTGTTTGCTTGTGTAGGTTTGGGTCAATTTATAAAGAAGACTGAAGGGATTCCTTCAAGAGCTATTGCTGTCGCTTTGAGCTTCTCAAACGATTTCACTTACCACGATGTAGTAAAAGAGGTAAAACTTTATGGCGTTGAAGTTGACGTCACAAATAAAAATGTTGAGCCCACTACTCTCTTTATTGGGGACTCTCATATTCAGCAATATGCGCCCCGAGTCAAGGTTGTAACGGATAAATTAGGTTCATCAGCTGCATTTTTAACTAGTGGTGGATGCCTTGCTTCTATAGGAGTTAACTCTAGTAACTCTGAAAATTGTCGTCAGTTACCAGCCAAAATTGAAAAACTTGCTGCTTTGCCCCAAATTGAAACAATAGTTATTGGACAAATGTGGGGCGTATACAAAAAAGGACATCCAGATAATTTCCAAAAAGCAATTGAACAGTATATTGAATTGGTTCAAAAGTATGGCCAAGGCAAGAAAGTATTCATTTTATTGGACGCTCCCTGGGATTATGATAGCTACGATATTAAGAAACGAATTGAAAATCGATTGAATCTGGATCTCTTCAATAAAACGGACTTTCATGTAGCTTATCCCCAAAATGAGGATTGGTTAAAAGGCAATCTATACGTTGCTGATAAAATGTCTCCCTATGCCACAATGATTAAAACAGAGCACCTTGTTTGCCCGAATAAGACATGTAATCTGAAAAAATATAAGGATTCCGACCATTTGCGCTCTTCTTATATTGAGAAAAACGCGATTTGGATTGATCCTCTAATCCAATAATGATCTAAATACATAAATGGGATTACCTGCCGTTTCATTCAGCAATTCAGGTAATCCCTCTTTTATTAGGGTAATTTTTTTAATCTTCAACTATTTAGAATTGCCTCTGTGGCCCTCTCTGTCAAACTATACAAGTCTTGGTTATCTGAAAACTTTTTGGCATTTGTAACACAAGTAGAATATAGCTCTCCATCAACAATAAGCCTCTGTAAATACTGATTAAACGCCTCTTGATCAAATGGCTCAGAAATAACAGATCCACATTGCGCTTGTTTCACATAGAAGGAATATCCACAATTCCCACTTACAAGCAGTGGTAACCCTGCAACCAAAGCCTCTAGAATAACGGTACCAGTATTTTCAAAATAAGCTGGATGCACATATATATCTGCAACAGTCATAAGGCTCGGCACATCGTTTCTAGGACCTAGAAATCTCACGTTATTTTCCACGCCTAATCGATGAGCTAACGTCTTAAACTTAGACGGATCATCTTGCCCCACAACCAAGTAAACAACTTTCTTTTTTAGCTCCTCTGACAAGGCAGACAGCCCTAACAAAGATCGATCTACCCCCTTGAGCTTGTAATTTGAACCTACTTGAAGTAAAACGATTTGCTCCTTCGATATGCTAAGGCTTAAACGAACTTGTTCTCGTGTTCCTTCTGGCTGATTTATATAGCGACATGCTTGATCAATCCCAGGAGGCAACAAGATAAAACGATTATCTTCTGTACCGTAATGCTTTTTGAAATATTTAATCTCAGACTCTGAAATCATTAATATCTTTGTTTTCTTTCCTTTAGCAAAAACTTCTCTCTCAAACTGTGAAAAATGGCGATAACGACTTGTTAATCTATAAACTTGGCCTAAAAAGCCTGTCTTTTGCTGAGAAACCTTTTCTTCATAACAAACATCTGCAGCATAGTACACATCTAAACCAGGCATTTTATTAAACCCAACGACAGTATCTGCTGGATAGTTTTTTAGATGTTTTTGGACCCAATCAGAAAATTGTTTACTTTGCCCATGATTGGTCTTGGAGTACACTGGCACCTGAATAATTTCAAAAAATTCTGGCTTATCTCCCACCCATTGCTGCACATATACACGAACCTTATGCCCACGACTCACCATTTCTTTTGCTATACGAAAGAAGTCCCGTTGTAATCCACCATAAGGAAAATACTTATATAAACAGCATGCGATAAGCATTAACAAATCCCCAAGAAAACGCGTTCATACTAAAGTTTAAGTAGTTTCTTTTGTTTTAACAATAGAGCAATAGATTACCTATAATAGATACATTTAAATTTACACTTTACCATTCAAATGCAAAAGACGAGTCAGAAAAAGCCTTCAAGCCACACAAGCGCCAAAGTTGCTATTGTTATGCCTGTATATAACACTGGCCGTTATCTAACCGAGTGTCTAGACTCATTACTGAAGCAAAGCTACAAAAACTTTGTTGTTTTTTGTGTTAATGACGGATCTACTGATGAATCACCTCAAATCCTCAATCAATACTCCGAGCAAGATCCTCGCCTAGTTGTCATACACAAATCCAATGGGGGAGCCTCATCGGCTCGAAATCTTGCGTTGAGAGCTATTAAATCAGATGGTAGCTTTGACTTTGTAGGCTTTGTTGACAGCGACGACTCTGTTACTGATGATTTTATTGAAACATTTGTCTCTACTCTCATTGAAGAGGAGGCTGACTACTGTGTTTGTAGCTATAAAACTTACAATACTGAAAAAGTTACAAAGTCTGGCATCGCTAAGTATGGGAAAACATACTTAGACAATATTCGTGCTATTCAGCATTTTTGTCATGTTGCACAGTTTGAAAACTATCCTAGCAATTTGTGCATGACAACCCGTTTCTTTAAAACTTCTCTTATAGGATCTGAAGAATTTAATGAGTCTTTAAAGGCTACTGAAGATCAAGACTTCATCATCAGGGTTCTAATAAAAAGTCAAAAAGGAGTTTTAATCCCGAATATCCTGTACCTCTACAGACAGAGATCCTCCTCTCTATCTCACTCGCCCACGAAAAGCACTGTAGAATCTTCTTTTTTATTTGCTAAATTGCTATTAGGTAACTCATCTAGAGACTACCCAAAAGAGATTCGCAAAGCACTTGAGTTTAGAGTCTGCACCTGTTGGTGGCAAGAGGCTAGACGTGCCTACATCAGAGGAGACGTAAAAGAGAGAGCTATCATCAAAGACTTTTGGCTTTTTGTAAAGAAAAATTGTGATATTAGCGCTCTCCCTTCAAAATATAAGAAACGCTTTTTTATTTTTAATTGTGGCGAATGCATTACAAACATATATTTCAAGCTTTTTGAAAAAAAAGCAAAAATAGACAGAATGTTTGAGTAATCTATCACCAAAAAGGACCTACTTGTTGATTCTCTCTTCCAAAAGACAACTCTCAGAGACCTTACTCACCACTGAGCGTGCTAATTCGCTAATTGCATAATTTTTTTGAAGGACACATAAATGCCAAAGGTTTCGATTTTAGTTCCTTGTTGTAATGTTGAGAAATATGTAGAAGAATGTCTCATCAGCATCAAAAACCAAACATTAAGGGACATTGAAGTTATTTGTATCAACGATGGAAGTACTGACTCAACTCTTGATCTGATAAATAGGTGTACTGTTGGAGATGATCGTTTTATCGTTATCAATAAGCCTAATAGTGGTTATGGGGACTCAATGAACCTGGGACTAGGTCTTGCGAAGGGTGAGTATATTGGAATTGTAGAGTCTGATGACTTTATAGAACCAAATATGTTTGAGCTTCTGTATGAAAATGCAAAAAAATTTGATTTAGATGTCTCACGCGCTTGCTATTTTCATCTACGCAATGGAAAGGATGAGATTAATCCATGCCCTCTCTTACCTAAAAATCAAGTCTATGAACCGAAAACCATTACTAGTGTTTTCTTCCAAGTTCCATCTATCTGGGCTGCAATATATAAAACCGAATGGTTGAGACAGTGGGGTATTAACTTTTTAGCTACTCCAGGTGCCAGTTATCAAGACACCAGTTTTGCCTTTAAAGTAAATTTAATGGCTAAACGTTGTATGGTCATTGAAGACTGTTTGCTACATTACCGTTTACATGGTGAAAATTCGGTAAAAAGTAAGGGAAAGGTTTTTACAATTTGCAACGAATATGCTGAATGTATTCGTTTTGCAAAAGAACACAAATTATCAGATATTGCTGGAAATATTATTCCTGCAATGCAATATAAAACATACAAGTGGAACTATTTCAGGCTTGATCCTGAACTTGCTCATGAATTCTTTATGCATTGGGTTAAAGAATGGAGAGCACTTAGAGACAGTGGCTTCACTCCAAAATCTTGGACTTTCTCACAACAATTAAAATTTAAATTAATTACGGAATATCCATCCCTATTTGAATGGGACTTAAGGCGTAAGCGAAAAAACTAAATGTAGGGGTTCTTCAGTAATTTCCTGATTTTTTCTCAACCCTGCAAACAACTTAAGGCCGTTTTTTATAAATTTCTAACACGATGATTATTAATGTTAATTAATAGCTATTTACAGTAGTTGAAATAATATGATTTTTAATGATTGTATTAGGAATACATATACTAATTTAAAGGGCTTTTATATGAAATACGATTATTTAATTGTTGGCGCTGGTTTATTTGGAGCTGTATTTGCCCACGAAGCAAAAAAAGCAGGAAAAACTTGCTTAGTAATTGAAAAACGTTCTCATATTGGTGGCAATATTTATACTGAAGAACATGAAGGGATCCAGGTACATCGGTACGGAGCTCATATTTTTCACACATCTAATAAAAAAATATGGGATTATGTGAATCAATTCTCGGATTTTAATAACTTTGTCAACTCGCCTATCGCAAACTTTAAGGGAAAGTTATACAGCCTTCCATTCAATATGAATACCTTTTATGCAATGTGGGGTGTAAAAACCCCCTCTGAAGCAGAGGCAATGATAAAGCAGCAACGAGTTGATGCTGCTATTGCTGAGCCCAAAAATCTGGAAGAACAAGCCATCAGTTTAGTAGGTAGAGATATTTATCACATCCTAATTAAAGGATACACAGAAAAACAATGGGGCAGATCCTGTTCTGATTTGCCTGCATCAATTATCAAGCGTTTACCAGTTCGCTTAACCTACGACAATAACTACTTTAATGATCGTTATCAAGGTATTCCTATCGGGGGATACACTGCTATGGTAGAGAAAATGCTCGATGGCATGGAAATTCGTTTGAATACTGATTATTTAGAAAATAAACAAGAATTAGATCAACTTGCTAAGAAAATTATTTATACGGGTCCTATTGATGCTTTTTTTAATTACTGTCTTGGAACATTGAACTATCGTAGTGTTCGTTTTGAAACTGAAACCCTAAATCAAAGCAATTACCAAGGTGTCGCTGTCGTGAACTACACGGAGCGAGAAATCCCTTATACCCGTATTATTGAACATAAGCACTTTGAATTTGGGAATCAAGAAAAAACAATCATCAGTCGAGAATATCCTTCAGAATGGAAAGTCGGCGAGGAAGCGTACTACCCAATAAATGATGATGCTAATACTAACCTATACAAAAAATACAAGCGATTAGCAGAAGCTGAAACAAATATTATTTTTGGTGGACGCCTAGGATCATATCGCTATTACGATATGGATAAGGTAATTGCAGAAGCTTTGGAATGCGTCCGTGATTGCTTGAGATCATAAAGCTTTTTCAGAGCTGTTGTAATTTAATTCACGCTATAAAAATAATCGACAAACATTTGATCCCAAAAAGTAAAATTTGCTTGCTTTGGACCTGAGACTGGACTTTTGATCTTCTTGAAGAATCCATGAGCGAGGGTGGTATTTTAAAAGTTGAGCAACGAAACTAATCGGAGTATTTATTATCAAGTTCGGTAGAATACGAACAAATGGCGGTTTTCGAGACTATAAAGAAGTTTGTGTAAATCCAATTTTTGCTAACCTTTAACAAGGAATAAAAATG
>CALESB010000038.1 GCA_937906995.1 uncultured Sutterella sp. | reverse complement strand
AGCCCGACCACGGGACTTGCACCCGCTAGAACAGCGCACATGTCGCGCGCACTTAGAGAAAAAAGAGAGGTTAATCACCTCTCTTCTTTTTTCTCTAGAACATTTGTTGACGAGTCTTTGCAGAAAGCTCCTTAACGTAAAGAGCCCAAATCCCCATCTTATCTAACATCTCCTGAGGGAACTCCCAACTAAGCTCACCATCATCACCCGCATAGTGATGCATCAATTGAGTCATTGCGTGCTCACGAGCCTCACCCTCTAAACTCTTAATATAACCATTCCCAATCACTGAAAAATAGTTTTGCCCAGAATCACAAACTGGATCATCAATCACCATTGTTGCCGATGGCTCTGCGATCACAAAAGTTACATGGGGATTTTTTGCCATCAAATCAGCTTTATGCCCTTCGGCTGCCCCATGAAAATAAAGAATCAATCCATCATCATTAATCTCAAAGCCATAACTCAATGGAACAGCATAAGGATGAGGTTCATCGTTGAATGCAACGACAACAACTCTAGAGCGTTGTAAAAATGCCTTTATCAAAGCAGGATCATCCACTGCACGATCATGACGACGCATATCCGTGTGGATGGTTGTAGGTAGAGTACCCATTTTCAACTCCATTTAATGACCAATGACTTGAGCTTTGAGCTCTGCTAAGCGGTCTCGAACTGCAGCAGCCTTTTCAAAGTCCAAATTTTTGGCAAATTCAAACATTTGTTTTTCCAATTTTTTAATTTCTGAGGATAACTCTTTTTCACTCATCGAGCCGACAGTTTCAGCTAAATGAGCAATAGATGGGCCATCCGAACGGTATACGCCGTCAATAATATCCTTAACTTCTTTCTTAACACTCTTTGGCGTAATACCATGCTCTAAGTTGTAGGCCTGTTGTTTAGCCCGACGACGCTCAGTTTCCTCAATAGCTCGCTTCATGGAATCTGTCATTTTATCTGCGTACAAAATGGCAGTCCCAGCTACATTTCGAGCTGCACGACCAATTGTTTGAATCAAGGAACGCTCACTACGTAAGAACCCTTCTTTATCCGCATCTAAAATAGCAACCAGTGATACCTCTGGAATATCTAACCCTTCTCGCAATAGGTTAATCCCAACTAAGACATCAAAAATACCAGCGCGCAAATCCCGAATAATTTCGACTCGTTCAACGGTATCAATATCGGAGTGTAAATATCGAACTTTTACGCCATTCTCATTTAAAAAGTCCGTCAAATCCTCTGCCATACGCTTTGTAAGCGTCGTTACCAATACTCGATCACCTTTAGCGACTCTATCGTTAATCTCACCTAAGACATCATCGACCTGGGTAGTAGCTGGTCTAACAATCACCTCTGGGTCAACTAGACCAGTGGGTCTAACCACTTGTTCAACAATCTGAGAGGAATGTTCTAACTCGTAGTTGGCGGGCGTTGCTGAAACAAAAATGCCTCGACGCATCTTTCTTTCAAACTCATCAAAACGCAAAGGACGATTATCTAAAGCTGATGGTAAGCGGAACCCATAAAGAACCAATGTTTCTTTTCTGGATCGGTCTCCACGGTACATACCACCTAGTTGCCCTATCATCACATGGCTTTCATCAAAAAACATCAGACAGTCTTTTGGTAAATAGTCAATTAAACAGGGAGGGGCTTCTCCTGGTGCCAAACCAGTTAGATGACGGGAGTAGTTTTCAATGCCCTTACAAAAGCCTACCTGATCAAGCATTTCAAGATCAAACAGAGTACGTTGTTCTAAACGTTGAGCCTCTACGAACTTGTCTTCAGCTAAGAATTGTTTTTTTCTCTCTCGTAGCTCTTCTTTAATGGTTTCAATGGCTCGGAGAATCTCGTCTCGAGGCGTCACATAGTGACTAGCAGGATATATAACAAAGCGGGGGACTTTTTGAACAATAACACCTGTTAATGGATCGAACAGACAGATGCTTTCTAATTCATCATCAAAAAGCTCAAAACGAACCGCCATTTCCGCATGCTCTGCAGGGAAGACATCAATGGTGTCGCCTCGTACACGAAAGGTCCCGCGTGCAAAATCCATCTCACTTCGTTTGTATTGCATCCTAACCAACTGAGAAATAAAGTCGGAACGACTCTTCACATCTCCCGTACGCATGATCAAGCGCATTTGAGTGTAGCTCTCTGGTTTGCCAATACCATAAATTGCTGATACCGTCGCCACAATAATCGTATCTCGACGCTCAAGTACACTCTTAGTCGCCGACAGTCTCATCTGCTCAATATGTTCATTAATTGCAGAATCTTTTTCAATAAACAGATCCCTACTTGGAACATAAGCTTCAGGCTGATAATAGTCGTAATACGAAACAAAATACTCGACAGCATTATTTGGGAAAAACTCTCGCATTTCAGCATACAACTGAGCTGCTAATGTTTTATTGGGCGCCATAATGATAGCTGGTACCCCCTGGCGAGCAATAACATTGGCCATCGTAAAAGTTTTCCCAGACCCCGTTACTCCTAAAAGGGTTTGAAACATCAAACCATCTTCAAGACCTTCGTTCAACTCCTTAATTGCTTGAGGCTGGTCTCCAGAGGGCTCGTAAGGAGCATGCAACTCAAAAGGCGAATTTGGAAAGGTTTTAACAATCTCACTCACGTTTGTTCACTAATGAAGTTTTTTAATCTGTTTATATTAACGCACTTTAGAAAAATATTAAGCCCGGAGCAGTAATTGGTAGCAAAGGTACACACTCCAAATACCTCTAGAATCAGTACAATGATCTCGTTGATTAACTTATTGAATTTTTACTACTATGGCACAAAATTGGGATACCCGTAACGATGAACTCGACGAAGAAGATGATGACTTTTATGATCGTCCGAGTAAGTCTCAAATCAAACGTGAACTTGATGCTTTGCAAGCTCTTGGTAAAGAGATGACCGGCCTTGCTGCCGAAACGCTTAATCGTATCCCTTTACCTGACGAAGTGCGAGAAGCCATTGATGAATTCAAAAAAATGCGCTCTTTTGGTGCTCAACGTCGTCAATTACAACTCATTGGTAAAAAGATGAGTAACTTGGACTACAACAAAGTTCGTACCGCAATTGACCTGGCTACTGGTGAGAGCAAAGCAGCTGTTGCAGCTCATCATAAAGCTGAACGCTTGCGCGATCGTTTGATTGCTGATGATAGTTTCTTAACTGAATTCATCGAAGAGTTCCCCAATGTTGATGTACAAAATGTTCGTCGCATTATTCGTTCTGCCCGTAAAGAAGCTCAAACGAATAAGCCTCCAAAGAGTGCTCGTGAACTCTATCGCCTCATTCATCCGATGGTAAGCCCTAGCGTGGATAATTTAGAAAAAGTTGAAGAGGAGGAAGGCTCCTTATGAAACCAGTCATTGTTACCATGACCAATGGTTTGGGCGATTTTCTCTACGATGGCTTACGCAATTTAGGAGAGCTTTACTATTGGGATCAACTTTCCGATGAGGAAAAGAAAGTTATTGGTGCAAAAACCGATATTCTTTCGATTTACCCAATGGTCACCATAAATGAGCAGGTTCTTAATCAATTTCCTAATTTAAAGTACATTGCTAGTTGGGGGGTTGGTTTTGATCGCTCTGACACGGATGCTATTGCTAAACGCGGCATCGTGTTTACTAATACACCGAATGCCAACTTTTCCGATGTTGCTGACTTAACTATTGGATTGATGGTCAGTATTTCTCGCTTTATTCCGCAAGGTCATCAAAGCGTATTGACAACACACCAAACTAACGCAAACTTAGCTCGTGGTGTTCGTGTTGCTGGTAAACGAATCGGTATTGCTGGCTTTGGTCATATTGGCCAAGAAGTTGCTCAGCGAGCCACAGGCTTTCGTATGCAAATTGGCTACCTAGATAATCGTACGGTCCCTGGTCCATATCAACGGTTTGAATCGCTAGAAGCACTAGCCTCGTGGGCCGATTATTTGGTTGTAGCACTACCAGCTAATACCTCAACGCACCATATTGTTAATGCCAATATCTTAGAAAAACTAGGACCAAATGGCTATTTGATCAATATTGGTCGTGGTGCATTAGTCGATACTGACGCATTGGTTGAGGCATTAAAAAACCATATTATTGCAGGCGCAGGGTTAGATGTATTTGAAAACGAACCTCGCGTCGATGAACGCTTAACACAACTAGAAAACGTTGTACTGACTCCCCATATTGGTGGTTCGACCGCAGAAGCCCGCAAAGATGCTGCGCAAGAAAAATTGCGCAACATCCAAGCGTTCTTAGAGGGTGGTCAATTAGTTGGACGTATCGTTTAACTGACTGTGCATGCATTGAAGGCCAGCCATTACCTGAGCCTTCAATGCCTCAGCAAAAGTTTCTGCTTGCAAGATTGAACTTGGCAGCATCTTAGCTTTAATCTTGGGATCTGCAATTGAGACGATAAAAATTGGGGCCATTGAAGCAACAAAGGCTGCTTCAACCCGAGGATCTTCATGATTATCTATCCCCAAATAATTCGCAAAGAACGACTTTAAGTGACCAACCCGTTCTTTTCCAAAAACTGTAATTAATTCATAAAATCTTGGGGATGGGGCCACAACTTCTCGAACCCACACTCGAATAGGCCAGTTATCATCCTCTAAAACTCTCCGAATGAGAGTAGTAAAGTAAAAATCAAGGGCATCCTTAGCCGACTCATATTGAACCATTTCAATTTCCATCTCTTGGCTAAAGATCGTGTGTGGTATCTTCTCAAGTACAGCTTGATACAACGCATCTCTGCCTCCAAACCAATAGTTAATACTGGCAGCATTAACATTGGCATTTTGACAAACTGCACGCGCAGTAACCGCACTCCATCCTCTAGAGGCCACTAATTTACCTGCTTCATCAATGAGTCGCTCACGCGTTTTCTCACCATCGTTTCTTAAGCGTGAATTCGCTTTTCTCACCATCGTCTCCTATCTGGTTTAAAGACGTCGATTGAATAAACAATAAGCCAGTGACAAGGTAATTAACCTGCCATATGGCTAATGGAATTTCTGAACTACCTATACTCAACAAATATACACGTCTAATAGCCACCAGTGCAAAATGAACTAAATCTAGAAACGTTAATAGTTGCAACTACAGAAGCATATTTTGAACTACTGACTCACATCGCAACACAGTCTATGATTGCAAATATATTGATCTCTCAAGCTCATTCAAGCTAATGAACTGGTACGAAAATTCTGGACAGTAAAAATTAATTAAGAAATTATATTAAC
>CALESB010000037.1 GCA_937906995.1 uncultured Sutterella sp. | reverse complement strand
GTCGCTATGTGCATGGCTTGGACTCCAAGGTGTCCAAGAAATCCATACCATTACAACACAGAAGATAAAAGAAAGCCCACCGAGTACGATGGGCTAAGATTTTATAACTGGTGATTTTGATTTTTGATTGGCTTCATCAATCCATCGCTTAACGGTTCGCTTAGAAACGTCATAACGCTTGGCTAACTCTGTTATGGATGGTTTATTTTCAAAGTAATCACTTAGAACCTTTTGTCGAAATTGAGTGTTGTAACGCTTAACAAAAGGCCGTCCTAAAGTTTCTGGATCATATGCGCCAAATTTATATAGAGCATACCATTCACGAACTGTGTAAATAGAAAGATCTAGAACCTGAGCACATGTTCGATATCCATGCCCCAACTCAAAAATTTTAAAAGCGACTTTCTTCAAATAATCGGGTTGGAGGTTATCAGTAGTAGAAACTACATCCGACATAAAAACTCCACATCGCTTTTGAAAACAGGCCCAAAGGACGTCTCCCGTGGGCCTGTTATTCATCTAAGATTTAGCAGAAGGTAGTAGTAAACTGCTATTTCTTAAATTAGAAGCTGTGGACGATACCGGAGATAGCTTCAACCGTCTTGACCTTGTGTTCACCGTCCGTCTTTTCTTGGTCATAGCCAGCACCAGCGTAGACATACGTGCGCTTGCTCAACGGATACTTATAAGCAACACCAATGTTCAAAACCTTGGTGTCAACATCATCAGCACCCTTGGTTTCCTTCGTTTGGACACCATAACCGACAGCTGCTTCAAGAGTACCGGCAGCAAGAGGAGCGGCAACGCTCGTGCTCACACCCCATTGGCTTTGTTCAACATTAGCTGCCGTCTTACCTTGATCGTAGTAGTTAGCAGCCAAGAATGCCTTAGCAAAGCCGAAGTCGTAGTTCACACCAGCCGTGTAGTTGATAGGATCATCCTTACCAGCCTTGTTAGCATTAGAAGCTTCAGAGCCTAAATCAAGTTCGCTAACCACGAACGTTGCACCTAAAGCACCCCATTGACCCTTAACGCCTAAACCATAGTAACGATCAGCTTCAGAAGAACCTTCTTCACCATCGAACGTCTCATAATCTTCACCAAACTTGCCGTTCGAGTTATTGTTCTTCAAAGACGTCATAGCAGAAACCGTCACACCAGCGAATTCCGGAGACGTGTAAGCAATGGAGTTATCCATACGACCATGGGTCTTGAACACACGGCCTTGGTCACCAATGATGTCACCATAACCCGTACCCATAGAAGAGATACCACCAACAAGGTCAAGAGAACCAGCGGCAGAATCCAAAGCACCGAAGCGACCCATGTGCAACGTACCAAAGTCGGTAGCAACATAAAGACGGGATTCACCACGGAAAGCCTTGTCAGACTCAGAGTTACGGCCGTCATCAGCGTTGAAACGTTGTTCTAATTGGAAACCAACCTTCAATCCTTCGGAGATTTGTTCAGAACCCTTCAAACCGAAGCGAGAGGCAGAAGCGTCACCAGAGTTAAGAGAGAAAGAGCTCTCCGTGTTAGAACCATCATCGGTATGCAAGTAGTTAACACCGAGGTTAACGCGACCATACAACGTAACGTCGGCAGCCAAAGCAGAACCAGCAAATGCGCCCAAAACGGCAACAGCAGCTAAAGTCTTTTTCATGATGTTTTTTCCTTTGTATAAGAAGCGAATACTTACTGTCCGCCCGGACGAGTTAGTTATTCTGTATGTAACGATACAGGCTACCCCCCCCCTGCCTGTCAAACATTTGAAAAGGAAAAATTTTTAAAGTGTTGCGTTTTTGCAACACAAACATCTTCAGTGAACTCAAACTACGGGTTTTCCATATAAATTTCTACGACTATTAGCTGAATATCTTCTTATTTGGATTGCTTTAGCATATGGAACTTATACTCACGCACTCCTTCATACCACTAGCGTTATCTCTTTGAAATCAATTCAGAGTCAAACAAAAAATCCCCAAGCCATAAGTCTTTCACAGACTAATGAACTTGGGGATTTTGTTATTTTCTTAAATCATTACTCTTTCCAACAAGAAGAAACCTTCCACCGGCGTTTGACACCCTTTTTGATGTCAGTGTCCGTCAATGCCTTAGCATCAAGACCGTGCCAGAGCTCTCGCCAAAGACAGTCTTCGTCATCGTCAGAGTCACTCACTGGCTCGCACTCGCTTTCCTCGTTGTACTCGATCTGAAAACTCAAGCTGGGAAAAAGCTTAAGCAACGTTTCGAATATTGGTCGAGGCTCACTCCAAGCGGTTTGAAAAACGTAAAGTAAAGACGTGGACGATTCTTTGGCAAGAAAACTATCACACGCGTTCCACTTCGTCCCCCAATGCCGACAACTCCAGTCATACCAATTCATCGCGCCGAAGCACCACAAATTGATAAGCGACTTTTGTGCATGTTCAATATCCTCCTTCGAAAAGTTTTCCGTTGGTGACATATCCCAATCGCACTTCAGAGCTTCAATGAGTTCCGATGGCACATTTCTGGCCACTACGCGTTGCAAGGGCTTGGGCATCGTGATGATTCGATCAAAATCGAACACTTGTTCTTCACTTGCCACGAAAGACTTAAATTGAGAAATATCTTGAGCGTTTCCGCTCACTTGTACATGATTTGTGACCCAATTGGGCATGGTTATTCTCCCAAAAAATAGGGACACCATGCGCCTATCGGAGCAAGGTGCCCCGATAGGCCTTGATTATTAATTGCCAAATACTCTTTACGGACGCGTTAGAAACCCAAAGCAATACTGCATTACCCGTTCAAAGAAGGTCTTTTTCAACGGATTGACTTGCGCTTGAGTATCTTTGTCTTCGTGGTTAGTCTCGCTCTTTCGAGCGGGCTCGGTCACCCACCAAGGCTTTTGACCGTAGAGTTCTGTGTAATAAGCGTCATTTTTTTGCATGATGTCGCTCCTTATAAAAAGAGGACACCACGCCCCCACACGAGGAACGAAGTGTCCCCCGTGCGGAAGAAAAAATCAGTGATAATCCACGTAGTCCACATCGCAAATGGACTGACTACGAGCATTAAAACGAAACGTCACACGCCAATTGGCGTTCACTTTCAACGCTTGACATCCTCCACCAACTAAAGTAAGTGGATTCCTACGGGCAGTGCACAGTCTTATGCTGTACACCACCTTCGGTGGGTTCCTGTTGCTGACCAACTATCGTTGGTTCACTCGGCAGGCATC
>CALESB010000036.1 GCA_937906995.1 uncultured Sutterella sp. | reverse complement strand
TCCTGTACTAACATCTAACGCCTTATCTGTACTATTTTTAAATGCCTTCTGACACTTGACAAACGGGAGTGATCCATAGATCAATCATGGGATATAAGACGGCAAAGTCGTGAGACTTTGTAAATCTATTAGTCGAAAAAATCGTTGATTGATCTCTATTGCTAAAATTAAAGCTATGGAACTGATGCTCAACTATTCTTTCGAACTGAAACTCAACACTGCTCAACGACGTTTCTTAAGTCAAACGGCGGGGGCGGTGCGTTTCGTTTGGAATCATTTCTTAGCCGAGCAAAAAGCCATTCAAGAGTCTCGCAATACCATCTATCACCAAAACAAAGAGCGCGTTGAACAAGGACACGAGCCCTTACCTCAACCGTCGCTTTTGACTTACAACGCCTGCTCCAAGGCGCTCACGCAATTAAAACGTGAAGCCAAAACTCAATGGTTAAAACAACCCATTGCGCAAGCCTTGCAACAAATCTATGGATCACTCCTGCTTGTCAAGGGTTAAATCATAAAATTTAAGCGGGTTAACCATTTATTGAGTAAAAGTTATCCACGGATGGGCGTAGCGCTCATTCGATTGAGTTAAGGCAGACTGATTCTATCCATCAAGCTAAAGGTGTTGTGTTTGTGGTCATCGTCATCAAGGATTAACGTTAAAAGATCGTGAGTGGCAGTGTGAGGTCTGCGGTCAAGAGCACGATCGAGATGAATGTGCGGCAAGGACTTTAGCCAAATGACCGTTCCTTGCCACAGATGATAAAAGCAGTGCGGACCAGAATGGGTAAAGAGTTCCTCGCAGGCGATACTGTTGAGCGACAGTGCTTGCACGAAAGGATTGAATCATACCGATTCGTTAGATTCCATGAAGCCTCAGAATATTCAGAGGTAAGTTCACTCAATATCAGTACAATAACTATTGAATGTTTTTTACATAAGTCGTAGATCCCGTTAGTCAATGATTAAGGGGATTGGGGCTTTTTGTCATTTTTATGAGGTTATGATGGCTGATTTAGAACAAATGGATGCCCAAATGGACGTCTCGGCTTTGGTTCGTGAAGAGTTAGTGACGGATCGTAAGATCGGCTCTATTCGTGTGTTGACACCGATTTTAAAAGATGGTTCACGTGATATGGAACGTGAAGTCATTTATTTGGGTGAGACGCAAATCATGACTCAAATGGGGCCGTTGCCGATCAGTTTTGAAATTAAGGCTACTAATTTAGCTGAAGCCATTGACGGCTATGGCGCTGCAGCTAAGCAAGGAGTTCAAGAAACAATTGCTAAGCTTGAAGAAATGCGTCGTCAAGCAGCTAGCAAAATCGTGACCCCTGGTGATGCTGGCTTTGCTGCAACAGCAAACAAGATTCAAATGCCTTAACGAGAGATTCATGTCTGAGACGATATTTACTCGTGATCAGATGCTAAAAGCTCCCAAACGACTGTTGCGTGATGGGAGAGCTGTTAATGCTTGCGTCTCATGTGTAAGCTATGGTGGAAAACAATGGACAGTCAAAGACTTTTCAACTCGTAATTTTTGGGTTAGAACGTTTTTAGCGCCATTTTTACTCAGACATGAGCTCAAAATTTTGCGTCAATTGCGGGGGGTTGAGGGAATTGCTCAAGAATGCTTCGCAATTGATTCGATGGCGATTGCCATCCACTTTTTGCCTGGCCGTCCTTTAAGTCAGTTAAAACCAGAAGAAGTCACAACGAACTACTTAGTGCAAATGGAAGACTTGCTCGCCAAAGTTCACCAGCGAGGAGTCGTTCATCTTGATACTCGAGGAACTGGGAATTGGCTTGTCTCTCCGGAAGGTAAGCCGTTATTGATTGACTTTCAGGCGGCAATGCAGACCTATTGGATGCCAAAGTCGTGGCGTCATATTGTGGAGTTGATTGATCTAAGCGGTGTTTATAAAAAATGGCTTGAGTGGCATCCTGAAACGATGGGGAGGGAACGTCAAGTCCGCTGGCAAGAGGCTCAATATTGGCGACAAAAATGGAAGTTTCATGGTTACTTTGGTATGAAAAAAACGTCTAGCAATAACAGATTTGCAAAAAAATAACTTTATATACGGCGAGTTTAAATGCGCCGACTTTTTTAATTTTTAACCGCAGATACGAGACTATGGCTCAATACGTATTTACGATGAATCGCGTTGGCAAAATTGTTCCGCCTAAACGTCAGATTCTCAAAGACATTTCTTTGTCTTTCTTCCCTGGCGCCAAAATTGGTGTTTTGGGGTTAAATGGTGCTGGTAAATCCACTCTGTTAAAGATTATGGCCGGCGTAGATACCGACATTGAAGGCGAAGCCATTCCGATGCCGGGTATTAAGATCGGTTATCTTCCTCAAGAGCCGCAATTAAATCCCGAACATACTGTTCGTGAAGCGGTTGAGGAAGGCATGGGTGAAATCATGCAGGCACAAGCTCGCTTAGATGAGGTTTATGCTGCTTATGCTGATCCTGATGCCGATTTTGATGCATTAGCTGCTGAACAAGCTCGTTTAGAGGCAATTATTAATGCCGCAGGAACCAATGCAGAAACGCAAATGGAAATTGCTGCAGATGCTTTACGTTTGCCCTCTTGGGAGGCCAAGATTGCTCACCTCTCTGGCGGTGAAAAACGTCGAGTGGCGTTGTGCCGCTTGTTATTATCCGGTCCCGATATGCTTTTGTTGGATGAACCAACAAACCACTTAGATGCCGAAAGCGTGGAATGGTTAGAGCAATTCCTTCATCGTTTCCCTGGCACAGTGGTGGCCGTGACCCACGACCGTTATTTCTTAGATAATGCTGCAGAATGGATTCTAGAATTAGACCGTGGGGAAGGTATTCCTTGGAAGGGTAATTATTCCTCTTGGTTGGATCAAAAGGAAAAGCGTTTAGAAATTGAAAAGCGCCAAGAAGACGCTCGAATGAAGGCTATTAAGCATGAATTAGAGTGGGTGCGTCAAAATGCCAAGGGTCGCCAAGCCAAGAGTAAGGCTCGTTTAGCTCGCTTTGAAGAAATGTCAAGCTATGAATACCAAGCCCGTAACGAAACCAATGAGATTTTTATCCCTGTTGGGGAACGTTTAGGCAATAACGTGATTGAATTTGATCACGTCAGCAAGGGTTTTGGTGATCGTCTTTTGATTGATGATTTGAGCTTTAAGATTCCTCCTGGTGCTATTGTTGGTGTGATTGGCCCCAATGGTGCAGGTAAGTCCACACTCTTTAAGATGATTTTGGGTAAAGAACAACCCGACACTGGAGCGATTAACATTGGTCCTACAGTCAAGATTAGCGCGGTTGATCAAATGCGCGATTCTTTACCGAATGATAAGACGGCTTGGGAAGCAGTCTCTGATGGACAAGATATCTTGCAAGTGGGTAAGTTCTCTATGCCATCTCGCGCTTATTTGGGACGCTTTAACTTTAAGGGTGGAGACCAACAGAAATTAGTTGGCACTTTATCTGGTGGTGAACGAGGTCGTTTGCATTTAGCCAAGACGTTGTTATCAGGTGGTAATGTTCTGTTATTGGACGAACCCTCTAATGACTTGGATGTTGAAACACTTCGTGCTTTGGAAGATGCTTTGCTTGAGTTTGCAGGATGTGCAATGGTTACCTCTCACGACCGTTGGTTCTTGGACCGTATTGCAACGCATATTTTGGCCTTTGAAGGCGATTCTAAGGTAGTCTTCTTTGATGGCAACTACACAGAGTATGAAGCAGATAAACGCAAGCGTTTGGGCGAAGAGGCTGCTCAGCCACATCGCATTCGCTTTAAGCCGTTAAAGCGTTAATCGACTCGAAGAAGGATAGGGCGTCATACTGGAAACGGAATGGCGCCCTTTAACATGAAATGAAATCTATTGAGCCAGCAGAAGTTACGATTGATAATGGTCAACCATACTCGCCCCTTTTTGGTGATATTTATGCGACCCGAAGTGGAGCTTATGGGCAGGCTTGTTCTGTCTTCCTTGCACAGGGAGAAATTGCTAAACGTTGGGCTAATCGTTCTGTTTTTACTATTTTAGAAAATGGTTTTGGACTAGGAACGAATTTTTTATCAACGTTAAAAGCATGGAGAGAAGATTCTCATCAATGTGAGCGATTGCATTACTTTTCAATTGAACGCTATCCAGTCTCAGCTCAAGAGTTGGTGACTCTTGCAGCTTCTGAGGTAAGCGATTTGGCTCAAGAGTTAGCGCAACAATGGCCCCCCAGAATTCCTGGGTTTCATACAGTAGAGTTTGATGAAGGACGCGTAAAGCTAACCTTGATATTTCATGATAGCAATGAGATAGCTCCTAAACTTTCATTGCAATACGATGCGCTATTTTTGGACGGTTTTGCTCCGAAAAAAAATGAAAGTATGTGGAATGATAAGTTATTGGCAACTTTTGCTCGACGGGCTCGTCATGATGCGACTGTTAGTACTTGGTGCACGAGTGGTCATGTTAGGCGTGCTTTAGCTCGTAGTGGTTTTGAGCTTGAAAAACTTCAAGGTTTTGGGAAAAAAAGTGAACGACTATTTGGAGTTATGAAAGCGCCTCGAACTCGTCACATTAAAGCTCGAGAAGTAAAAGATGTCATTGTTATTGGGGCGGGGTTATCAGGAGCGAATGCTGCTTACGCTTTGGCTAGGCGTGGTCTAAAGGTTCGTATTGTTGATGAGTCTTTCGTACCGGGAGCAGCCGCCAGCGCGCTAGCTTGGGGTATTTTGCACCCGCATTATTCACGTGATGATAATCTTCTCTCACGTTTGTCACGGCAGGGCTTTTTAGCAACGCGTCAGCGTCTAAAAATACTGGAAGCTCAAACACAACAAGCGCTTTATGCAGACGTAGGTTGTTTGCAGATGGCTCATTCTGAATCTGTTCATCAAGAGTGGCTCCATGCAAAAGAAAGTGAGCAGCCATTTCATTTGCCAGAAGATTTTGCTGAACTTCTTAGTGAGTCAGAGGCTGGCAAGAAGGCCGGTGTAGCAGTTAAACGAGGTGGGTGGTGGTTTCCTACAGCTGGTATGGTGCGGGTAGGGGCCTATTGCCGAGCTTTGATTGAGGCAGAAGGTATACCTTATAGAGGCAATACGCGCGTTGAACGAATTGAGCCAATAGAAGGTGGTTGGCGTTTAGTGGGGCAGTGGGGAGAGTGTATCGATGAAGCCTCTGATGTTGTGGTAGCTTGCGCAGCTGATAGTCAACGGCTTTTAGCACCTTATCAGACTATACCAATTGAAGCTCTCAAGGGGAGAATTTCATTATTGCGTGATACGGATTTTCAAACGTTGAAAATTCCTGTTTCGGGTGAGGGCTATATCGTTCATATGCCAGATGGTTATTGTGGTATTGGAGCAACATATGAATTAGCTCAGAAGGGACCATGGACGGAAGTGCAAGCACATGAAGCCAATTTACAAAAACTGGATTCAATCTTGAAAGATGAGTCTAGTTGTGTTGTCACTGGAGCATATTATGGTGAGCGAGCTGTAGGTCCAGGGCGAGTGCCTATCGTAGGAGGAGTTTGTGATCAGGCCTGCTGGATGGACATTGCTCGGGATAACCCCTCTCGTCTGGACTATGACAAAGGACCGCTTCTTCCTGGTTTATGGGTTATGGCTGCAATGGGTTCGAGAGGTGTGTCTATGTCGGCATTGAGTTCAGAAATCCTTGCTTCAGATATGCTTGATGAGGGTCATATCTTAGATACATCAACGCTTAAAGGCATTGGAACTAGACGTCTTATGAAGCTTTATATTAGGACTCATTGTTAGAATAGCATTTTAAAACGGGGCCTTTGTAGGGTCCCGTTTTTGTCTAAATCTTAATTAGTTTTTACCGCAGCACTGCTTATATTTTTTGCCAGAACCACAGGGACAGGGGTCATTGCGACCGACCTTCGGCATTTCTCTGTTGATGGGCTTGTTGGGGCGATTAAGACGGGCAAGGTTTAGCACACCTTCCATCATGTCTACCATAGCTTCTTCAAGGTTTTTCAGCGGTTTGGCTTGCTCAATGGCTTCGCGTACAGCCTTATTATCTTCATAATCGTCATCGTCAGGATCTAATTCTAAATGACGATGAATTTTGCATAGTTGATTTTCGATTTCTTCTGTTAACTGAACTCGATCACCGAATTGTGTTAAAGCAGCATAAAAGCCAGTTGCCCATGGAACTAATGCTTCAATACCTTCTTTGGTAAGAATTGGTTTGCCATCATCGTCTTCTAATGGAAAAATGATCGGATTATAGAATTCACGTTGAGCTTGATAGGCAACGATTTCTTGATAGCGTTGCATGATCAATTGATGAACTTCTTCAGGTTGATCCACTTGCGAGTCTCGACCATCAATGTCGAAAATATATGGATACCAGTCTGACTCATTTTCTAGAGTAGGATTTAATAAGGCAATTGCAGATAAATAGCCGTCAAGCATACTAACGTCAAAGGTATCGAAATCTTCCGGCGTTGTAGCAAGAAGCTCATCCAAACGATTAATTTGTTCATCGTTTAAGGGGCGAAATTTTTGAACCATGAGATAACCTTTTAAAGAAAACGCCACAAGTAATTGTGGCGTCATGAGGAAAACAAATCTTTTGCAACTTACTGTGCCGATTTGTTGTCATTGCCGAGTGTGTTATCACACAAAGCAATTAAATTATCGATATCAGATGCAGTCTGATTCATCTTGGCGACGGCGCGGTTGACCTCTTCGATTTCTTGTCGTTGAAGTAGATTTTCATACGCGATACGCAAAGCTGCTAAAACAGCAACAGAGTCGGGCGAAAAAACGCGACCAGGTTGGTGAATCTCTTGCATCTTTTGCTCAACCATGGCGGCACATGTTCTCAAGTTAGCCTCTTCTTCAGGTGCAACAGAGAGACGGTAATCTCGCCCCATGATAGATAAAGTCAAAGTATTACGCACGCTCATCGTCATCGACCCTTATTAAAAAGTGGCCGTTGGGATATCTTCGCTGGGCACAGATTGTTGAGTTTTTTCAATCGAGCGAATCAATGCATCCAAACGTTCGATAGCTTCTTGGGTTTCAGCCTTGGTTAAACCGGCTTCGTTTTCTTTTTGAATCAAGATATTATGCAATTCCTCGTTTTGAGCACGAAGTTCGTTGACTTCTTGAATTAAGGCACGAATACGATCGGCTAAGAGTTCAAGCTTTTGTTGCATCTTTATTCAATCCTTACTGTGTTATGTTGTTAACGAGCAGATTGCTCGATATCTTGTTGAGTTTGTTGCTCACGATCTACCACGGTTAGCTCACTGCTACCTTGAAACGCTGCGCCGTCCTTATCCAAAATGATTTGGTCAGCAAGTGTTTCATCAGGCATAGGAGTGAATTCGTACTTTTGAAGACGGCCCTCAGCATCAAAAAAGACCGTTAAGCGACGATGTTCTGGTTGACCGAAGCGGGGATTTAAGTAGTAGACATAGTCCCAACGATCTTGGTGGAACATATCACGAAGCAAAGGCACACCAAGCAAGAATTGAACTTGCAACTTTGTCATGCCAAGGTGAAGTTGCTCAACCATTTCCTTGGTCACTAAGTTGCCTTGTTGCATGTCTGGACGGTAAGGATTAATCACAGAGGTGATTGTCTTACCAGGTTGCCACCATTGATCAAAGGCATTCCACCGTTCTTCGATTGTTGAACAACCGCTTAAGCCGAACACTACGACACTTAAGGTACTGACCAAGAAAGTTTTCTTAAGCATAGAATGAAACCATGTCTGAACATAAAAACATCAATCCCTCAATAATAAACTAAAGCGCACTTGAGCGCCTATAGCCTATAACAGAATTTCGTTTTTTCAAGCCCTATTTTCTGGGCATTTCTGCAAAAAGTCTCCCTAAAAGGTAATATACATACTTAATATTGTCTTTTTTTAGATTTTGAAGGAATTATGGTGTCAAAAGTTAACCAGGCTGAACTTAAAGATAAAGGACTCAAAGTGACGGTGCCTCGGATGAGGATTTTGGCACTTTTCCAGAAAGCAGCTATGAGTGATCAGCGTCATCTGACTGCTGATGATGTTTTCTCGATGCTTAAGGATGAGGGGGGAGATGCGGTTGGGTTAGCAACTGTGTACCGTGTTTTATCTCAGTTTGAGGTGGCAGGGCTTATTCGTCGACATCATTTCGATGCGGAAACCGCAAGCTATGAATTGGGTGAGCCAGATCACCATGATCATCTTGTTTGTGTGAAGTGTGGTCACGTAGAAGAATTTGTTGATATTGATATTGAGCGTCGCCAAAAAGAGATCGCTGATCGTTATGGTTTTCAGTTAGCCCACCATACGCTTTGTTTGTATGGTGTGTGTAAAAAGTGCCTGGCGGAAGGGAAAAAGTAATTCGATTTGAGTTTGCGTTAAAAATGGCACAAATTTCAATTAGGAAATCTGTGCCATTTTTTATTGCTGGAGTGACAGTTCAAGCAGTTCTCTAGCATTTGCTCGAACTTTATCTGTTATAGCTTGTCCACCAAGCATTCGAGCAATTTCTTCAACTCTTTCATCTGAGTTTAACTCTTTGATTTGGCTAATAGTTTGCCCGTTGAAATCTTTTTTATTGACGTGCAAGTGCTGATGACCATAACAAGCAACTTGAGGTTGATGTGTAACGCAGAGCACTTGGCGCTCCTTACCAAGAGTTCTTAATAGTTTTCCAACAACATCGGCAGTAGCTCCACCAATACCAGAGTCAACTTCATCAAAGATGAGTGTTTCTACAGGCGTTGCATGACTCGTAATAACAGAAATAGCTAAACTAATGCGGGAAAGTTCGCCACCAGAGGCAACCTTAGCGAGAGAGCGGGGCGTAACGCCACTATGGCCAGCTACTAGAAATTCACAGCGCTCTAGGCCCATGGAGCAAGGCTCACACGGTTGAAGTGACACTTCAAAGCTACCACCTTTCATAGAAAGATTTTGCATGGCCTCTGTTACTTTGTTAGATAAGATTTTGGAATACTTTTCACGCAAGCGACTCAACTCTTTTGCCTTGACTTCAAAGCAATTTTTAGCGAGTTGTTCTTGTTGTAATAGTGATTCGATATTTAAACTTTGTTGCAAAGAGTTTAATTTTTCATTAGTTTGCAAAAGTTTTTGATAAAGATCTTCTGGCAAAACGTGAAATTTTCGAGCAGCATTAAAAAACAGAGAGACGCGCGTATCAATCTCCTCAAATCGGCTTTCATCCAGATCCGTTCGACTACGATAGCGCTCTAGTTCCCGATTGGCATCGGCGACTAATGCCTCTGCCTCAAAAAGTTGCTGTGCGATTTCACCCAAACGTGCGTCATATTGAGCTAGCGCATCTAATTGTGAAGCATGGCGAGACAAAATGTCTGAAACACTGTTGTCATCGCAAGTTAATTCTTGGGTAGCTTGATCTAATGCACTCAAAATATCGTGAGCATTACCTAAACGTTTATGTTCGGCATTGAGCTCTTCCCATTCGTTTTCTTGGGGATCGATTTGTGATAACTCTTCGTGTACCCAGGCCAAACGTTCAGCCTCATCAGCAAGTTTTTGAGTCTGTTCTTTAGCTCGACAGAGCGCTTTTAATGCCGATTGCCAATCAGAAAACGCTTTTTGGGTAGCTCTTACCTGATCGATATAGCCTCCAAATGTATCCAACAATAACAGTTGTTCCATTGGCTTTAATAAAGACTGATGAGCATGTTGACCGTGAATATCTAAGAGTTGCTCGCCGAGCTCTCTAGCTTGAGTAGCTGTTACGGCGACACCGTTAACCCAAGCACGAGAACGACCGCTTTGCTCAATAACGCGGCGGATAATAACGGTTCGCTCCTCCAAATCATCCAGCGGTATAAGTCCAGCTTGTTGTAATGTGTGAGCTAATTGAGGAGAGACTTCAAAAATGCCCGTTAGGTCACATTGTTTTGCGCCTTCACGAACAACACCGGTATCAGCGCGTGCGCCGAGTATAAACTGTAATGCATCAATCAAAATGGATTTACCCGCACCAGTTTCACCGGTGAGAACTGTTAGTCCATCGGTTAAATCAATGGCCATTTCATCGACGATGACAAAGTCTTTAAGAGACAAATGCGTAAGCATAGGATGCCTTTCTTAATCCTTAATAGACGACGAGGGATTATTATCCGACGGCATTCGATTCCAGTAGAGCTTTTGGCGAAGTGTGTCGTAGTGATTATGGTTCATCGGATGCAGCATCGTAAAAGCCTCTGCTATGGCGCGCACTCTCAAAATATCACCTGCTTGCATAGGATGAAAGTCTTGCATATCACAATACGCAGCAGCCTCACGAGCTTCAATCAATTCAATGTCAATTGAACTTGTCGAGGGAAGCACAATAGGTCGATTTGACAAAGTATGGGGAGCAACCGGAACAAGAACCATAGCGGCTAGTGAGGGGGGTAAAATTGGGCCGCCCGCTGCCATGGCATAGGCAGTTGATCCCGTAGCAGAGGCTACAATAACTCCGTCAGCTCTCTGAGTAGCCATTGGTTTGTCTTCGACCCAAACATTAAACTCCACCATCGAACCGGCTCGACCATGTGTGATGCCGATGTCATTAATTGCGGTGTGTTCCCAAATTAATTTGCCTTGGCGATAGAGCTTTGCAGCAAGCATGGCCCGCGTATCAGACTGATACAGTCCGTGCAATAAGGGGGGAAGGCCTTCAGCCATGTCATCAAGTGTGAAGTCGGTGATGAAGCCTAAACGTCCGGCATTGATCGCAATAATTGGCAACTTGTACTGGGCCATTCTACGAGCAATACCTAAAGTAGTTCCATCGCCACCGATGATGATGATAACATCGGCTCTTTCCCCAAGCGTTTGGAGGTTATAGCCAGTGGCACCAGGTAAATGGGTGGCCGTGCTTTCTTCCAATAACACTTGAACCCCTTCTTTATGGAGGATGTTTAATAACATCTCAAGGGCATGACCCATCGGTTCAGAGCGTTTAGCAAAAACGGCTGCAGTTTTAAATTTAATCATAATCTGATGACGATAACAGAAAAAAAGCTACTCGGAAAGCCTCCAAGTAGCTTTAAGCGTGAGTTTTATGCTGTTTGATGATTATTCGCCGACATCAGGACCAATGGCCACAGAATGGAAGCCAGCATCTGCATGAATGACCTCACCAGTAACCGCAGAGGCCATATCAGACAACAAGAAAGCAGCTAAGTTGCCAACTTCCTCAGTCGTAACTGTTCTACGCAAAGGAGCATTGGTTTCCATGTGGTGCAGCATTTTGCTAAAGCCTTGAATGCCAGAAGCGGCCAAGGTTTTAATCGGGCCAGCGGAGATGGCATTGCAACGAATACCCTTGGGACCAACGGAACTGGCAATGTAGCGAGTGCTAGCTTCAAGGGCGGCTTTACAAAGACCCATCGTGTTGTAGTTAGGAACGACTCGTTCGCCACCCAAGTACGTTAACGTTAAAAAGGCACCATTACGACCTTCCATCAAAGGCAATGCGGCACGAGCAACGGCCGGGAATGAGTAAGCAGAGATGTCCATTGCAACTTTGAATGCATCACGAGTGCAGCCTTCTAAGAAGTCGCCTGCAATCGCTTCACGAGGTGCAAAGCCAATAGAGTGAACCACACCGTCTAGACCGCCCCAAACTTCTTTAAGTTTGGCAAAGCATTGGTCGATTTGCTCATCGTTAGAGACGTCCATTTGCAACACTAAGTCACTACCAAAATCGGCAGCGAAACCAGCTACACGATCTTTAAATCGTTCATTTGCATAACTGAATGCCAATTCGGCACCTTCGCGTTTGCAGCACTGCGCAATCCCATAAGCGATCGAACGATTGGATACGATACCGGTGATTAAAATCTTTTTACCTTGGAGAAAACCCATTTGAGGCCTCATTTACTTATAAAGTGAGTAATAAATTAATTTTAAAGCATTGGTCATCTTGCAACAATATTGGATACAAAGATGCCATATTTTGTGAGTATTAATGAGGAATAACCAACTTTTGACCAGGTTTTAACTCATTGTTCTTCAGATCATTGGCGTCTTTAATCGCACTCACGCTAGATCGCATTTTTCTAGCAATTGAAAAGAGGGAGTCGCCTTGGCGAACTCTGTAGATCGAGTTTTGTAATCGTTTACGTTGCACATCTCGTACAGTAAGAGTTAAACGTTGACCGATTTTGATACGATCATTTTTAAGCCTGTTTGTTGAAATAATTTCCCTAGTAGGCACACCGAAGCGTTGGGCAATCGATGAGACAGTATCCCCTTTGCGCACACGATAGGTGATGCGACGCTTACGAGGAAGAGGATCCAATTTCATTTGTTCTTTAGCTTGAGCTGCAGAAATATCCTCTTGTGCGTCATGATTTTTCACTAGTAAAGAGCTTCCAATGGCGACACGACGATTTTTGGGAATTTTGTTGGCAGCTCTTAACTCATCCTCTGTCATATGAAAACGTTTAGCAACAGAGGCAAGGGTGTCTTTAGATCCTATTTTGTAAGTGGACCAATTAGACAGAGCTTTACCAGAGGCTTGCCATTCAATAAGGTTGCTGACAAAGGCATCTGTTTTGTCTGCAGGAATGAGTACGGAGCGTTGATGGGTGCCCAAAATGACAGGTCGGTTAAATCCAGGATTCAGTAGACGAAACTCTTCTAAATCTGTTTCTGCTAGTTGAGCGGCAGTTTCCACATCCATATCACGATTTTTATTGACACGCACAAAGTACGGTTCGTTTGCGATATTTGGCAGTGTTAGCCCAAACTTTTCCGGTTCATTGATGAGCTTTTTAATTGCTAAAAGTTTAGGGACATAGCGAGCAGTTTCTTGTGGAAGATTTAAACTCATAAAGTCAGTGCCACGTCCTCGAGCCGCATTATGTTGAATAGCTCGACGAATACTTCCCTCGCCCCAATTGTATGCGGCTAGAGCTAAATGCCAGTCCCCAAATTGACCGTAGAGGGATTGAAGATAGTCTAGTGCAGCTCGAGTACTGTCAATAACATCGAGTCGATCGTCTCTCCAACTAGATTGTCGCAAATCGAAAATGTCACCAGTAGAGGGTAAGAACTGCCACAATCCTGCAGCTTGAGAGCGTGAAAGGGCCTCTGGTTGAAAGGCGCTTTCAACAAATGGTAAGAGTGCAATTTCTGAAGGCATGCCACGGCGCTGAGTTTCACTGACGATGTAGTAAAGATACATGCGTGAGCGAAAAGCCATTTTTTCAGTGTACGGCAAGCTTCGCGTATAAAGCTTGAGCTCGCGCTCTACTACCTTTTCAGGTAAATCAGCTAGACCCCAATTATGACGAATACTTTCCCAAACGGTGTCTTCAGGAGCGATTCGTTTACTGTTAGCTTCACGTAATTCGACACTTTGAGCCAATTCATCTTCAATGGTAATTTCGCCAAGAAGATCAACATAATTGGACGCCAGAGCCTGGATGCTCAAGCAAAGGCAGCAGGTCATCCAGAGCAAGGCATAGATTTTTTTCACTTTGATGCTCGATTAACCGTGTTGAGAGCTAAGCGTTTGACCTGAAACAATTGTCCGCAGACCATCAGCATCAATAATTTGAACGTGTTTTTGATTCACGGCAATTAAATTATCGTGAGAAAAGCGTGATAGAACGCGGCTAACGGTTTCAAGTTTTAGCCCTAAATAGGAACCAATTTCGGCACGTGTCATACGAAGAACAAACTCCGTACGAGAGTATCCTCTTGATTCAAAACGTTGTGCGAGATTTAAGAGAAAGGCGGCGAGCCGTTCCTCTGCGTGCATGGAGCCTAACAAAAGCATAAGACCGTGTTGTCGAACGATCTCACGAGAGAGTATTTTTTGAAAGTGAGAGCTGTACTCTGGAATTTCATTACAAGCAGAGAGAATTCGTTCATAAGGGATAACACAAACTTCTGTGTCTTCCAGTGCAACGACATCACAGGAATGCACTTCATTAGCAATGCCATCTAATCCGATCAGTTCACCAGCCATATGAAAGTTTGTAACTTGCTCACGCCCGTCACTGCTCATCACAGAACTTTTCAAGAAACCTAAACGAATAGAGTAAATAAACTCAAAGCGGTCACCTGCACTAAAAAGGGGTTCACCGCGACGAATTCGACGTCGACTTGAAACCAAGTCCTCTAATCGATCAATGTCCTTTAAGGATAGGCCTAGAGGGACACAGTGCTCTCGTAAATTGCAATGAGCGCAATTGACACGCAAAGAAGGTGCGGAAACAATAGGAGAGGAAATGGTTGACATTGCTTCAAGTACTAAAAAATAAATATTTAAATTGTTGATGTCTTTAAAATGTAAGGTCTTGATTTTTTAATGAAGATAACCACTACACTTGAAAAGAATCGACAAACTTTGTAATTGTCTTTGATTTGAATCAAAAGCTTTTAGCGAAATAATAACAGAAGTTTGGTTTAAATCAAGAGATTTGCCCATCTTAAGTGTGCTGAATATTGGTTTAGTTTAATGGTTCGCAAAGTTTCCTGGCAAGCAAGAACTGTGAAAAGATTGTGGCTCCTGATGGTGATGAAATTTAAAAAATAACTTTTAAAACAAAGATTTTGAATGAAAAACTAAGCATTTCTGCATCATCATATAGAGTCTAAGTAGTAATGCTTATGATCGGGTAATACAAGAAAGGTCTAAACATACTAAAATTTATAAATTCGCCACTGAGTTATCTATCTTGATAGGCGATTGCCGTTAATTAAAACTAAAGAGAATTGTTATGGAAACTTCACAAATTCGCGAGACCTTTTTGAAGTTCTTTGAAAGCAAGGGTCATACGATTGTGCATTCCAGTCCCGTGGTTCCGGGCAACGATCCTACGTTGCTCTTTACCAATGCTGGTATGAATCAATTTAAAGATGTGTTTTTAGGTTTTGACAAGCGTCCCTACACGCGAGCTACGACCTCTCAAAAGTGTATTCGCGCAGGTGGTAAGCACAACGATTTGGATAATGTCGGCTACACTGCTCGTCACCACACGTTCTTCGAAATGTTAGGTAACTTCAGTTTTGGTGACTATTTCAAGCGCGATGCAATTAAGAATGCATGGGAACTGCTCACAAAGTACTTTAATTTGCCAGCAGAAAAGCTTTGGGTCACTGTTTATGCCGAAGATGACGAAGCTTATGACATTTGGAATAAGGAAGTTGGAGTTCCTGCAGAGCGTATTGTTCGCATTGGTGACAATAAGGGCGCTCGTTATATGTCAGACAACTTCTGGATGATGGGTGATACCGGTCCTTGTGGTCCTTGCTCTGAAATTTTCTACGATCACGGTGAAGAAGTTCAAGGGGGACCTCCGGGAAGCCCTGATGAAGATGGTGACCGTTACATTGAAATTTGGAACCTTGTTTTTATGCAATTTAACCGTGATGAACAAGGTGTCATGCATAAGTTACCGAAACCCTCTGTTGATACTGGTATGGGTTTGGAGCGTATTGCAGCTGTTTTGCAACATGTTCATAGTAACTATGAAATCGATTTGTTCCAAAAGTTGTTAGCCGCTGTTAAGGCAGGAGTTGAGGCTGCAGGTGCAACCGATGTGGATCCTAACAGTCCGTCATTACGTGTGATCGCAGACCATATTCGCGCTTGTGCATTCTCTGTTGCTGATGGCATTGTGCCGGGCAATGAAGGTCGTGCTTATGTGTTGCGTCGTATTTGTCGTCGTGCCATTCGTCACGGTTATAAATTGGGCGCTCGTGATATGTTCTTTGCGAAGTTGGTTAATGCTGTTGCTGCTGAAATGGGCGATGCTTACCCTGAAGTTAAGAATCCGAAGATTGAGCAAGTTTTGGCTAAAGAGGAACAACGCTTCCGTCAAACCTTGGCTCAAGGTATGGAAATGCTCGAAAAAGCCATTGCAGAAACCAAGGATGGTGTTTTGGATGGTAAGTTAGCCTTTAAGCTTCATGATACCTATGGCTTCCCGGTGGACTTAACTGCCGACGTCTGTCGCGAACGTAATTTGACTGTGGACATGGCAGGTTTTGATGCAGCTATGCAAGAGCAACGTGACATGGCTCGTGCGAACGCAAAGTTCAAAATGACTGCAGGCTTAGAGTACGAAGGCGCTGATACCGTCTTTACCGGTTATGACCATGTTAGTGAAAATGCATGTAAGGTCTTAGCGGTCTACCTTGACGGAGAAGCAGTTGAAGAGTTGCCTGCAGGTGAAGATGGTGTGGTTGTGTTGGATACGACGCCATTCTATGCAGAAAGCGGGGGCCAAGTTGGTGACACGGGTGTCATGAAAAATGACACAACGGTCGCTCGTGTTTTAGATACGCAAAAGATTAAGGCTAAGGTTTTTGGTCATCAAGTTCACGTAGAGGAAGGTGCGGTCCGTGTTGGCGACATCCTTTCAACGAAGATTGATGAGCAACGTCGTGAAATGACTCGCTTAAACCACTCAGCCGCACACTTGATGCAATCTGCATTGCGTAAAGTGTTAGGTGATCACGTCCTTCAACGTGGCTCCTGGGTTGGTCCAGACGTATGTCACTTTGACTTCACGCACGGCGAAGCAATGACAGTTGAGCAAATTCACGAAGTCGAAGATCTTGTTAATCAAGAAATTTTGGCTAATACCGAAGTTACGACACAAGTTCTCCCGATTGATGAAGCTAAGAAGTCTGGTGCTTTGATGCTTTTTGGTGAAAAATATGGTGAAACTGTTCGTGTTTTGACGATCGGTTCCTCTATTGAGTTCTGCGGCGGTACGCACGTTGCCCGTACGGGTGATATCGGTAGCTTCAAGATTTTGAGTGAAGGTGGTATTGCCGCTGGTATTCGTCGTATTGAAATGACGACGGGTTTAAATGTTGTGGCTCTTACCCGTAAGCAAGAAGTGACCATTAAGGAAGCAGCTCGCGTGTTGAAGTCACCTGTGGACTTAGTTGTGAACAAGGCTGAGACTGTTTTTGAAACGGTTAAGTCTCTTGAAAAGCAAATTACGCAATTGAAGGCAAAGCTAGCCTCAGCTGCAGCTAATGAGTTAGTCAATTCCGCTAAGGATATGGACGGCTATAAGTTAGTTGTGAGCCGTGCAGAAGCTGATGCTAAGAGTTTGCGTGGTATGGCTGAAACCTTGCGTGACAAGCTAGGCACATCTGTAGTGGTTTTAGCTTGCGAAAATGACGGTAAGGTGCAAGTTGTCGCTGCAGTTTCAAAGTCTTTAATTTCTCGAATGAAAGCAGGCGAAATCGTTGCCCAAGTTGCTAATGTCTTAGGTGGCAAGGGCGGTGGTAAGCCAGAGCTTGCGATGGCAGGTGCCTCAGATGCTACGCATTTAGCCGAAGCGTTAGCTGGGGTAGAAGCATTCCTTCAAGGCAAGTAAGATGCGCTTCGATAAGCAAATCGACACACGGGGTACAAAGTGTCCCATGCCTGTTTTAAAAACAAAGAAGGCTTTGGCGCAGATGCAAACTGATGAGATTCTTTGTGTTTTAGCAACTGACCCTGCTAGTGTTGCAGATATTGCTCAGTTTGCCGCTCAAACTGGTCATAAGGTTTTAGCTCAAGAGACACATGAAAATGGTGAGATTTTTCACTATATCTCACACAAGTAATCAGCCTTAATGCAAATAAAATTGCTCACTCAAGGAAAACCTTGGTGAGCAATTTTTTATTCGAAGGGCTGGAATAATTTCTCAGCCCTTTTTGTAGAGATGTGATTAAAGTTCAAAAATGAACGTTAATAAGCAGAGATTAATGAGCATAGGAGGAGCCATACGCTTAACAATGTCCATCGGGCTCATACGGGTCATGCCTGCAACAAGAATCGTCGCACCAGCCAGAGGAGAGCACATACGGCCAAGAGCACCCGATAAAGATGCAACCATCCCAAGGTTGGGGATAGAAAGACCAAATTGTTCAGCATAGGGCGTGACAGATTGATTAAATGCGTGACCGGCAGCATCGCCTGAGCCAGTGAGAACACCCATTAGGAATGGACCGAAATTGGCGGCAACTCGGGCTAATTCGTTTGAGTGAGTTAAATAGGTGATAAGTGCGTCAATGACACCGGCAGCTTTTAGGCCACCAGCAAACACACCCGCTGCAATAATGATCCCTAAGATATTACCGTAGCCTTTGCCCATGCCATTGAAAAATTCACTACAGACTTTTTCTGGATTTGCTTGGCTGACTAATACAGCATACATAGTGCCAATAACCATAGCGGCTGCAACCGACATTTTCATTTCTGGCACAACAGTAGCACCTACAACCAACAGTACGACAGGAAGCATTGGAGCAATAGCCATAAAGATATTGGGATGTTCTGGTAATTGGCTTCGTGCATCATTACTTTCTACAACAAAGCTATTCTCTTGTCCTGGTAATGGTTTTTTGTAGTCTTTGAAGACAAAAATCATTGCAGTGACAAGAATGATGTTGAGAGCGCACAATGTCAAAATGTTAGGTGCAAATTGCACGATAAGATCCATGACGTCCATTTCAGCAAGTTTGGCAATAAAGACATTGTGACTAGAGCCAGGACTTAGGGTTGATGGAGATATTGAGCCGATAATGGCAGCGCCTGCAATAGCAGGATGGAAACCTGCACGGATCATCAGCGGAATCATGGTTGGACCGAGAGCTGCAGCACAACCAGAGGCAGAAGGAATCGCCACGGCTACGAGGCTAGCCACTAACATACATGTTGGTAACAGCCAGAAACCGATCTTACCTAAAGGTTTAACCAGTAGGCCGACAAAATGAACATCACAGCGCGTGATTGAAACTACTGCCGCAAAGCCCATAGCTGAACAGATTGCTACAATCATGGATCCTCTGGTCATGTTGGTAGCAAATGCATCAATGGCGACCATGGGCGTACCAGAGAGTAATGCCATCGTTAAACCAGATGCCATAAGAACAAGCCGAGTTTCATAGCGCTTAATAAGCGCCCAAATGGTGATAGCAATGATGAATATTGCCATCCAGACAGTCCAATGCATAAAACACTCCTATTTTTATAGAAAAGCTATAGTTTTCCCATTGATTGAAAATGGGACAAAGAACCGTATTTAGCAACCATGCATTCAAATTCTTTTTCGTCATAAAAAGAGCAATGACCAGTAGTGAATTCCTTAGCAACTTCGATGCAAAATCTCAGAACCTCATCTAAGTCTGTGAGATGAGTGGCACCAGTAGCACATCCTGCAACTTGTGTATGAGTGGTGACGGCAATACCCACGCAAGGTTTGTCAGTGGCAACACTAGGTTGCATGATGGAATTGAGGTGATAGAGTCCATTGCCATACGGAGTAATGTCCTGTTGTGTTAGGGCAAATACGTTAGGAAGTTCTCCGGTTGTTGACTGCATAATTGAGAGAAGGTTTTCACTTGTTCGTAAGATCCATCCTTCTTTAACTGTAGGAGAGATGGCAAAGCCCCGTTTATTAATAATTCTGTTGCCTTTTGTTGTGTCAATGCTTAAAACTGCATCCATGTGTGAGTCAATTTCGTATTGGTTACTCTGAGCGCTTGAGATAGGAGAGCGCATAAAAGGCACTGGTTCATGAGGGCGGGTGGGAGCTGTTGGACAAATGTGTGTAGTAATAATGATGTCGCCAGGAAGTTGATCTCCTCGCTTTGACATAGCGCTTAATTTGGCAGCAATGGCTGTAGCACATAGTGCTCCGTCACCATCACTCGTAAAGCCAAATCGTTCTGGACGAGCTCCGATGCCTCCTAACCTTCCAATAATGCCTAAAGTCGGGGCAGTGCCGCCATTTGTTTTCCCATTCGTTCCAGTGACTATGCATTTAACAAAATCGGTTTCTTTCCCATTTTCTCCTAGGATATGTTTAACAGAGACATTGTTAGCTCCATAGGATTGAAGAAAGTTTTGGACTGCTTGACCATCGACGTGAATGTCATCTAACAGTTCATACGTATTCATTAAAATCTTGAGGCTCATGACGACTTTTTGCGTTTTGAAAAACAATAAAAAAATCCTATCTCTCAATAAGTTAGATAACAATTAGGGCAAATGCTCAAGGGAAAACATCGACATGGATGGGGATTGCCACTATGGAGATAAAAAGAGGCCCCTCTTTCGAGGGGCCCTACAAGGAGAAGCAACCTGTATTGAATGTTTTTTAATTATTAAGCGACTTTGGCATCATCGGTCTTGGTACGCGTAGCAACCATACCCCAGAACGTCCAACCGAGGAACGTGGCGATGGAGCCCCAGAACACTTCGAAGTAGCCCGTGGAGATCAAAGCGTAGAAGCTATAGATTGCACCGATAAGGGCGATAAACGTGTAAAGGCGAGCTTGATTCGGATTGATACGAGCTTCACGCATGATCACACCAACGGCAGCCATGGACAAGATATACGGCATAATGTTCGTCACAACAGCTAAGTCAACAAGCATGTTAAATTGCTTGAATAATTCAGGGCTAACAGTCATGAAGCAGAAGCCTGTTTGAATCGTCGTGATAATGATCATACCGGCGATAGGAGCAGAGTACTTGTTAACACGGGCAAAGACCTTCGGGAACAAACCGTCAACAGCAGATTGTTGGAAAACCTTAGCAATCGTAAATTGCCAACCTAACGTAGAACCAGCGCAGGACAAAACGAGCAAGCCCATGACGACCTTACCAACTTCCGGCGTGAACATTTGAGCAAACACTAAACCGAACGGAGCATTGGTAGCGACCAAGTCAGCATTAGGTACGATACCTGCGATGATGTTGGTAGAAACGATGTAGATGATTGCCACACCAATCGTAGCGGCCATCACTGCAATCGGAACGTTCTTTTCAGGATTGTCGATAGCATCACTGTTAGCACAAGCACTTTCCAAGCCCAAGAAAGCCCATAACGTCATCGAGATAGAGGCACCGACGGCAGAGAAGAAGGGTTTTTCATGCGGGTTCCAACTTGCGGCATACAAGGACGGATCAAACCAGAACCAACCGATGACAGACAAAATCAACACAGGGATGATCACGCACCAAACAGCAACGGAGCTCAACTTACCAGTGATAGAAGCCCCCATGAAGTTAGAAGCAGTACAAACCCAGAGAACAGCAATCGTAGAGATACACACTTGGATCGGAGTGAGTTCTACTTCAAAAAGTGTAGCGCCGTAGCCCACACAAGTAATAGCAATAGCGATGTTGGCAAACAACAAGGATACGCCATAGGTGTAGTTAGCCATGAAGTTACCGGACTTGCCGAAAGCATATTCAGAGTAACCACCCATACCAGGGCGCTTACTAAACATACCGCACTTAGCAAAGGCATAGGCTAAACATAAGGAACCAACGGCGGTCACAATCCAAGATAAGATGGAAATCGTACCGACTTCTGCGAGTTTGGTCGGTAACATCACAATACCGGAACCCATCATGTTGATGGCGGTGAGGAGCGTTAGTTCAAAAACGCTCATTTTTGCACGAGATGAAGACATAAAAACTCCGTACTGAGTCAAAAGGGAACCGGGAGAAGTTCCACTTTTGACTCGACAGTTATTATTAGATTAGAAAATCAGGATTGGTTTAGTGTTGTTCTTTCAACACATAACCGTATGCACGTTTGCGGCCATCTGCATCCAATTGGATGTATACGCCTTGGAGTTCTGGAGCAAAGCCCGGCATACGATTAATACCTTCTTCAAGAGCCAAGAAGTATTTGAGAACAGAACCACCCCAAACTTCACCCGGAACGCAGCAAAGAACGCCCGGCGGGTAGGGAAGAGCGCCTTCAACTGCGATACGACCTTCGGCTTTTTCAAGCGGCACAAGTTCAACGTGACCACGAATGAATTCGAAGTGAGCATCTTGAGGTTGCATTGCCTTCTTCGGGAAGTGTGCCTTACGGAACATTTCCTTTTGAAGTTGTTTGACGTTACGGCTCTTATAGAAGTCATGCATTTCTTGGCACAATTGACGGATCGTGTAACCACGATAGCGTTCAATATTGGCTTCATAAATGCTCGGGAGAACTTCAGAAAGCGGAGCGTCACGGTCTAAGAGTTCTTCGAAACGCTTGATTTGCGTAACGAGATGGGTCATCTTAGCCATATCTTCAGCAGGCGTCATTAAGAAAAGGATGGAGTTTAAGTCACACTTTTCCGGAACAATGCCGTTTTCACGTAAGAAGTTAGCCAAGATTGTTGCAGGCACACCGAAGTCGTCGTATTCACCCGTTTCGGCCTTAATACCCGGGGTTGTCAACAAGAATTTGCACGGGTCGACGAAGTATTGATGTTCGCCGTAGCCTTCAAAGGCATGCCATTTTTCACCGGGCTTGAAGTCGAAGAACTTCAAATCATTAGCCATTTCTTCGGTGTCAAAGCTTTCCCAAGGACGACCGTCAACCATTGGAGGAACGAACGGACGGATGTGATGACAGTTCTTGAGCAAGAGTTTACGAGCTTCAATACCAACCTTCACACAGTCGAGCCACAAATCGCGGCCCAATTGACCTTCGTGCATCTTGGCATTGACGTCTAATGCGGCAAAGAGGGGATAGAAGGGGCTCGTTGATGCGTGCATCATGAAAGCGTTGTTCAAGCGCTTATGCGGGCAATAACGGTCTTGCCCCTTAATGTGACTGTCTTTCTTATGGATTTGACTCGTTTGAGAGAAACCAGCTTGTTGCTTGTGAACAGATTGTGTCACTAAGATACCCGGATCTTCAGGACCGAGGTCCAAAAGCAACGGAGAGCAATCCTTCATCATCGGAATAAATTGTTCGTAACCGACCCAGGCGGAGTCAAAAAGGATGTAATCGCACAAGTGACCGATGCTGTCGACGACTTGACGAGCGTTGTAAATCGTACCGTCATAGGTACCGAGTTGGATGACGGCCAAACGGAACGGGCGTTTTTGGTCAGCCTTTTCGGGGCAAACTTCCTTGACCAAACCACGGAGGTAATCTTCATTGAAGCAGTGAGCGTCAATGCCACCAATGAAGCCATAGGGGTTACGAGCCGTTTCCAAATAGACCGGCGTAGCACCAGCTTGTAATAAGGCACCATGGTGGTTGGACTTGTGATTGTTACGGTCAAAGAGGACCAAATCACCCGGGGCTAAGAGGGCATTTAAAACAACTTTATTGGATGCGGAAGTGCCATTCAAGACAAAGTAAGTTTTGTCTGCGTTGTAGATTTTTGCGGCAGCTTGTTGTGCTGCGCATGGAGCACCTTCGTGAATTAACAGGTCACCCATGGAAACGTCAGCATTACACAAGTCAGCACGGAAAACAGATTCACCAAAGAAGTCATAGAAGGCACGACCGGCAGGGTGACGGCGGAAGAATGCGCCACCTTGATGCCCCGGGCAGTCAAATTGGGAGTTACCGTTTTGTACGTATTGTGTAAGGCTACCGAAGAACGGAGGGAGAACCGCATCTTCGTACTTTTGAGCTGCGCAGTCAACTTGACGACCGTAGAAAGCTTTATTAGTTGGGTTGGTATCTAAAACGCCATTAAGACGACCGACGGGCAATTCTTCGTTGCCTTGAGCAACAGCAAAAACTGGAAGGTTAAAGTGCTTAGCTTCAACAGCATCAAGTTTACCGGCCGCAATGTCTTCAGAAGACATGACGATGGCAGAAACTTCCGTCAAATCAGCATGATCTAAACAAACCGTCTCACGGGCAGAATCAAAAACGGTGTCAACACCGGCGCTAACCGCAATTTTAAGTTGTTTCATTTTTATACCTATATTTTGTGTACGCAAAGGCACACGTTACCTTGAAAGAAAGTCCTTCAAGTAGGGTTGGTAAATTATTTAGGCAATAAAACACCAGCCCCTGTTAAGGGAGATCAAAAACAATAAATTTTTATTTGGGATTTGAATTCCGGCTAAGGAGGTATATCAACAGGAATTCGAGAGCACACCAGTAAAGCTGTGGTGTGTTGATTAGATAGTTGCGGGCGTAGAGAAGCGATGGAAGCTGAAGCAAGAACGACAAGCAAAGCACATGATGTGCCTCACTCTTCTAATTACAGCATTCTGCACATAGGCATTGACATGCATTTGAATTCTCCTACAGGGACTAGCGAATTCTCGCACTATGTTCATATCTCATCAGGGAGTTTATATTGTTACGAGATCGAACTTTTATTAGAGCTCGTCTAGGGAACGAACAATATGAGTATTACACCAAAAATCAAATAACGCAATCCTTATCATTAAAATAATTTGTAACAGTAGCAATAGTGCAACAAAAACCCAAAAGCACCTAATTGGATACTTTTGGGTTGAAATAATAAATCTCAGTTGATTTAGTGTTCTGTATGTCTACGGGAGGTTTTCAACTGGAATATCCCCATAGATATCTTCCCACATTGGCCAAATTGTGCTGTATGACAACGTAGTCAGAAGTAATGCTGCAGGAACAACGATAAACATAGATATGTCGTGTAAATGCAACGAATTGAGAATAAAGGATAGTGCAAAGGCACTAACGGCAGTAACAAGGCCAATGATTGTCAGTAAAACCAAAATGGCCGCCCAATTGCGAAGGCAACCGAAGAAAGAATAAAACAGTGCTTTCGTGACCGTCATGTTTTTCCATGCAATTAGTGCGGGAGCAAACCAGGTTGCCATTTGGCCAATTGTGTAGATAATTAACGTAATAACAATGGCGCTATATGGTAGATTGGCAAAAACGGAGTCCCAAACGAGTCGACCATCTTGAATTTGCCATTTAGCGATTTCATCCATAGCGGTTAACGCATAAGCAAAGTTTGCGGTCATCAAAAATGCGCCATAGATGAGGCCAACAGTAATTAGCCGACTACGTTGAGAGGGTTCTTTGAATAATGCAAACAGTATTTGATAGTCAGGTTGACGTTTATACCAAGAGTCTTGAGTAGCTTTGATCACAAGCATCGTACCAAATGGCATAAAAAGTGCAGTTCCAACAATCCCGATAAAAGGCAGTGCTGTCAAAACTGACATTGTAAAAACATAAAAAATAACAATACTCGCCAAACCAAACGGGGCCTGGCGTAAAGCGTAGGCCCCGCGTTTTATCCATCGAATGGGCGAGGAAATGGCTGCAATGTGTCCTTGCATGTATTAGAACCCAAAGTTAATAAATTTCGGAGTACCCAAAGTACCTTTACTTTGACCGGCATCGGCAGGGGATGGGCGATCTGCTTTATTTTCTACTGTGTACGGGATATGCGTGGAACCCGGCGTAACGACATATTCAGTCACACGATTATTTTGATCTCGAATGGTTTCGATTTCTGTGCGAGAACTTTGAGGTTTTCGAACTTTTCCATCTTCTCGATCTTTGCGGGCTTTCGCATAGTCTTCGCTAGTTGGAGCGAGGTTCGGATTGGGTTCTGCGTATGTTTTCGCCTTTTGTTGCATGCGCTCATAGCCAGTCGTTTGGCGACCTTGAGAATCTTGGGCAGACTGATTTTGCTGGGATATTTGTGGAGGAGTTAAGTCACCTCGAGCTACGCTGGGAGCAGCATAGACCGATTGGCATAGAGCTAGACCTAATGCAGAAATAATGAATAATGTTTTTGTCATTTTATTCTCTCTAAGTGGGAATAATCTCTAATTTGATTATAGCGAAGGCCATCCATTCTCTTGCGAGCATTTGCAGTAACGAATCGTTAATTTCCCTTTATTTTGTACTCGCTATGTTGCATTGGAAGGATAGAAGTATCCATTAATGAGGGATTCACTCTTGAGCGTGCTTCGCAATAATAGTAACTTGAGTTCAATTTGCATTGATTTGGTCACTTCAATAGACCGCGGTACCTATTTTCTTAGATGAGGTTGCATTTGATGGGTCTGCAACTGTACTTGTTGTAATTGGTATGTTGATGTTCGTGTTAACGGTATCACTGCAAGTTTGTTAACTCGCAGTGATCCACAGCGTATTAAAAGTGCAGCAAAAAATAGGACATGAAGTTTAAAAATAATTCTTTACTCTTCTCGATCAAATGGCATTGATTCGGGCCAAGAGATTAAGGTGTTATGGTCCAATTCATTTATTGCTTCAGGGCCTAGTTCTGCTGAATTCACTGCATAGTTGAGTTTTGCGTAAACATTAGCAACGTCTTCAAGTAAGACGTCTTCGGGAGCATGTCTTGCATCTTCAAGTCGATCTATGCAGTCTTGAAGGCATTCGAGAGTATCGCTCAACGTGGCAATGAGCCATTCACGTTCAATAGTCATCTTTATTCCTTGCAGAAATGGTTAAGCTCATACAACGATTGGTGTGTGGATAAATTTCAGCATTTCATGCGTAAAAACCTGTTGCAGAGCCACAAAATAATATAGATTAATTCTAAAATGAACAGGATATAGTATCCAACCTTTATTGGGCGCCATTCTTATGAACAAATTTAATAAAACTGCCTTAGCCCTGAGCATGACGATGTGTTTTGTTGCCACTACAGAGGCTGCATCCTTAGGTCAATTGACCGTAACCAGTCATGCTAATCAAAACTTCCAAGCAACTTTTCTTGTTCACGATGTTGCGCCAAATGGCACAGCCTTGTCGGCTCGGTTAGCACCAGAGGATATATACCGTCAGTACCATGTTACGATGCCGGAAACTGCTAAAGGTTTATCTTTGGCACTTGTCAATAAATCACCCTTAACATTAAAGATTTCCGGGAGAACTCCAGCAAAGGAAAGAGCATTTCCTTTGTTAGTAGAGTTAAATGAAGGTGGAAAAAAGACAGTTCGTCAATACAACATTCATTTAGGGGCAACTGGGACTGTTGAGCCAGTAGTTGTTGGTGCGAGTCAGAATAATGTAGGTCAAGCTCGTCCTACGTCGGTAGTTAAAGAGCCAGAGCCTCTTACTAGAGCAATGCCTGTTGTGGCAGCCTCTAAGTCAGATTCTGTTAAAGAAGAGGTTGAATCGTCTCCTTTAGAGCGTATGCAGTCTCATAACTACAATTTGGATCGCCCTCTTGTGGTGGAGCAAGGCTACACACCTTGGTCTTTGGGTGTGCTCTATCAAAAACGATATCCTCAAGCGAGCGTGAATCAAGTTTTAGTGGCTTTAGCGATGCAAAATCCAGAGGCATTCCCAGCAGGTGACGTACGTCAGCTTAAAACTGGAGCCAAGATCACTGCTCCAAGTAAGTCTATGGTAATGTCGATTGATCGCAAAGCTGCTCAAGAGATTGTTCAAAAGGGGTTGCGTATTGAAGATGTCGCGAGACGACCGATGCCCATAGAGGCCACCAAAACAGCGCCGGTCATTAAACCGCAAAGTAGGCCAATCCCCAAGGTCGACTCTGTTGTAGCGCCTGAAATAAAGGCAGAAAAGAATGATGGTGTGCAGAAGGCTCTTTCAGAATCTAAGCAAGAGCAACAACCTCCTAAAGTTTCACAGGAGGCTCAACCTCAAGCCACACAACAACTTGGATCACAGTCTCAAGATCAGGTGAAGCCCCAAGTTGAACAAGCGGTAAAAGAACCTGTACTTAAAAATGGCATTCCAGTAGCTGAAGCTCCTCATCATGATGGTTCAGCGCAGTTGGAACCCCTAGAGCCGGCTTTACCCCAGGAGCCGTTAGCTGAAACTGCTGGGGTGGATGGCGCCCAATCGCCAGAGACAGCTCCAACTTTGGAAATCATGACCGAAGAGGAGGAAGTTATAGAGGATGAGTCTACAGGTTGGTACTGGTATGTATTGATTTTATTGCTGCTTGGTGGTGCAGGCTTTTTATATTGGAACACGAAAAAAGGTGGGCGAGTTAACTTGAATTCGTTGAAGAGTTTAATGAGCGACAAGTTGCCACGTAGTCAGCAAGCAACAAAGACTGAGCCCAAACCTATGGCAGTGCGTGAGGAACCAGTTGTGCAACAGTCTGCTCCAAGTTCAACCGAGGGGCAAACCTTACAGGAAGTAATTTCCGAGCCTCAAGTCAAGGTTGAGCCCAAGCCAGTGACAGAGCCTTCGGTTACAAAGCCAGATACAGATCTTAAGAAGGAAGATGAGGAAGCCAGTAATATTTTTGATTTGGTTGGTGAAAATGCATCAGTAGCCCTTGATGTAGACTCAACAGGGACCAATTCAATGATGGAAGCCCAAAGCATGAAGGATTCCTTAGATATGGCTCGTTCCTTTATTTCTATTGGAGCAAAAAAGGAAGCCTTTGAGTTACTTCAGCAGGTGGTTGCAAAAGGAACCCCTGAAGAGAAGGCAATGGCAGAAATGTTCATGACCCAAATTCGTGAGCAACAGTAATGAGGGTTGCTTTAGGAGTTGAATATAACGGTGAGGCATTTTGCGGTTGGCAGACGCAACCGCAAGTGCCAAGCGTTCAAGATACACTCGAAGCGGCCTTGAGTCGCTTTGCAGTTATGCCTATTTCAACAGTATGCGCGGGTCGAACGGATACTGGAGTTCATGCAACGCATCAAGTGGTTGATTTTATTCCACCAGTGGATCGTCCGTTATCAGCTTGGATCAGAGGAGTGAATACATTTCTGCCATCCACAGTGGCTGTAAAGTGGGCTCGTTTTGTTCCTGATGATTTTTCTTCGCGCTTTAGTGCTACAGAGAGAATTTATGAGTATTGGCTTTTGAACGCACCAGTTCGAAGTCCCTTACTGCAAGGAAGAGTTGGGTGGGTATTCCGCCCACTAGATGAAGTGAAAATGCAGACGGCAGCTCGATATTTACTCGGCGAGCATGATTTCACTAGTTTCCGAGCAGCTGAGTGTCAAGCAAAAAGTCCAATTCGTGTTATGCATGAGGTGCAAGTTCAGCGAGTTGGTCGAATGATTGGAATTCGATTAAGAGCAAATGCTTTTTTGCATCATATGGTGCGCAATATTGTTGGAAGCCTTGTGTATGTTGGTACTGGGCGAGAAAGTGTAGAGTGGTTTAAGCAAGTTTTAGAGGCGAAAAATAGAACAATTGCAGCCCCTACGTTTTCAGCTGCGGGGCTGTACTTAGTTGGTGTGCGCTACCCTAAAGAGTATGAAATTCCCCTTTTTAGCCCCTCAATTTGGGACTATCCCACTGATATAATGGAGTAGTTTGAGTGGCAATTGCCCGTTAAAAAGGATAAATAATGAGTTGGATTGATCGTTTGTTGCCCCGCATTAATAAGCGCGAGGCTCAACAAAGCGAAAAAAAGAAAGATAGTTCCATTCCCGAAGGCTTGTGGACAAAGTGCCAAGGTTGTGAGCAAGTGCTCTATACGGAAGAATTACGTGATTCTTTAATGGTGTGCCCAAAGTGTGGGCATCACATGCGTTTAAGTGCTCGAGTACGAGTAGAAAGCTTTTTGGATCCTAAAAACCAAGTAGAGCTTACTCAAGAAGTGCAGGCGGTAGATCCTTTGAATTTTGTTGATAGTAAGCCTTATACAGCTCGTCTAAAGCAGGCTAAAGCTACTACAAAGGAAACAGATGCATTGGTAGTTAAGAGTGGTACTTTACGTGGACTACCGGTCGTTGTTGCAGCCTTTGAATTTAGCTTTATGGGTGGTTCTATGGGCTCAGTTGTCGGTGAGCGTTTTGTGCGAGGAGTTGCAGAAGCTACCAGACTAAAGTGTCCTTTTATTTGCTTTGCAGCCTCTGGTGGAGCCCGAATGCAAGAAGGTCTTTTATCGTTGATGCAAATGGCAAAAACAACCGCGGCTGTAGCTGGTTTGGCGCAGGAAAAGTTGCCATTTATTTCGGTGTTAACCGATCCTACGATGGGTGGCGTGTCCGCTAGCTTTGCTTTTATGGGCGATATTGTGATTGCTGAACCCAAGGCACTAATTGGTTTTGCTGGGCCTCGTGTGATTGAACAAACAGTTCGCGAAAAGTTACCAGAAGGTTTTCAACGCTCAGAGTTTCTTTTGAAAAAGGGAGCTATTGATATGATCGTTGACCGCAGAGAAATGCGAGCAAATATTGCAGAATTAATTGCGTTGTTAATGAAGAAGCGTTACTCAAATGCTGAGTAGAGTGTTTTAACTTTTCAACCTAATCGACCATGCTGATGCAGTATGGTCGTTTTTTCTTAAAAGAAAGAAAATGAGTCAAAAACAAACTTTGCAAGAATGGTTGTCATTTGTAGAAGGACAACATCCAGAATCGGTTATTGAGTTGGGTTTGGGGCGTATGCATCGTATGCTGAATGCCTTGGACATTCATTTTGACTGTCCTGTGATTTTGGTTGGTGGTACTAATGGGAAAGGTAGCACCTGTGCAATGCTTGAATCCATTTACCTCGCGGCAGGATTTAAAACGGCGGTTCATACTTCCCCACATATGCTACGTTTTAATGAACGTGCGCGTATAAGTGGTGAAGAGGTTGCCGATGATTGTATGGTAGAGGCTTTTGCAGAGGTTGATGCAAAGCGCAATGGGTTGGGACTGACTTATTTTGAATTCACAGCATTAGCTATTTTAAAAGCTTTTCAAAAGGCTGCTCCTGATGTCGTTATTTTAGAAATTGGTTTAGGTGGTCGATTGGACGCAATTAATGCGTTAGAGCCAACGGCATCGATTGTAACGACAATTGGGGTGGATCACGAGGCTTTTTTAGGCAATACTCGTGACAGTATTGGTTGGGAAAAAGCACATATTTATCGCCCTGGTAAGGTCGCGGTCTGTGCTGACCCCAATCCGCCCTTAAAGCTTCTAGAAGTAGCACTGACAATGGGAGCAAATTTGACACTTCGAGGCAAAGACTTTTGCGTGGCATCTGATAAAAATAGCCTTGTTTTTAAGAATGCTCAGGTAGAGTGGCATTTGCCTTTGCCGGCTTTAGAAGGTGTGAATCAAGTTGATAACGCGGCCGGTGTATTACAAGTAGTGAGTCAGTTATTAGACGTTTTGCCTGTTAACGTAGAACAAATTGCTCATGGACTTCAAACAGTAAAAGTAACGGCACGTTTCCAAAAAGTAGCAGATGAACCTTTAACTTATTTGGATGTAGGCCACAATCCTCATGCAGCGGTAGTGTTGGCTAAAAATGTCTCAAATTTACCCAAGGGTGGAAAGACATTAGCCGTTTTTGGTATGTTGGCTGATAAAGATATGAAAGAGGTCATTGCTTTGATGCAAGATCAAATTGATCAGTGGTACATCGCTACTTTACCTCCACCCCGTGGAGCAAGTGCAGAACTCTTGCGAACAACAATGTTGGAAGCGGGGGTAAAAGACGGTAAAATCAAGGTGTTTGACACGATTGAGACCGCTTTAGTAAATGCCCAACAAGAGGCTGATTCTAAAGATAAAATTATTGTTTTCGGTTCTTTTGTAACCGTAACCGCTACTCTCAGTCACTTTACACATTAGGCCATGGAAGATAAAAACCCTCAATCTACCCAACAATATTGGGATCCGACTCAAACTAACGTAGCAGAGGCTGACCTAGAAAGGGAAGTCCGAGTTATGCGTCAAAAGACGAAAATGCGCCATCGTCTGATCGGAGGGGGTGTTTTATTGTCAACGTTGTTGATTACGTTGCCAATGTTGTTTTCTGAGCCTAGTGTTCAGACTAATCAGCAAGCTAAGACAAAGGTACCGGGAATTCCAAGTGAGCCATTTGGTCGTTTGGAGTTCTCGGTCAATAGCGCAGATACATCTCGCCAACCGCCAGCTCAAGTACCACTACAAGACTTTTCACAACCCAATATTGTTGATGATCGGAAAAAGCCAGTACTAACAGAGCCGGTGGAACCTGCTAAAAAATTGCCAGTCGAGAAAAAGATACAAGAATCGCCCGCATTAAAGACAAATGAAAGTCATTACTTTATTCAGGTTCTCGCAACAAGCAGTGAGCCAGGGGCTATGCGTGAGATGGCTCGTTATCAGGCGGCGGGCGTGCCAGTATACTCGGTAAAGGTTCAAAAGAAGTCTGCAACTATTTGGCGAGTTCGCTTAGGGCCTTTTAAGACTAAACTTGATGCAGACAAATTATCGCATCAATTAGACGCTCAAAAAGTTCAGCATATGCCCGTTCAACTCGAACGAGGCATTGGTGCGACAGTGCAAAAAATGTCATCTGAACCAACTTTAAAAAAAACGGTGACAAATCAAGCTGTAACTCAAAATAAACAAGAGACTTCGGTTGCGGCTAAACCTGCACTTCGGCAGACAGTGTCAAAGGCTTCCCAAAAGCCTACTGCTGCGGATAAGGGGGTGCAAACTCAAAAAAGCAGTCAGAAAAAGACTGACAAAGTTTCTGCTTCCAGTGTTGCAAATAAGTCAACTGTGGTGGCTAATAAACCAATAGTGAAAGAACAAGTAAAAAATAAGTCAAATATCCCTAGTGATCCGCTTGCTGATGCATTAAAATCCGTGCGTCAAACGGACTTTATTGCTGAGCAGATCGCTAAAGAACGTGCAGCGCAACAAAGGAAATAATTGATGAATGAATTAGATTGGGCTATTGTGATTGTTTTGGGTTTATCTACTGTTGTAGGTGTTGCCCGAGGTGTCATTCGCGAGGTTCTTTCCATTATTGGTTGGGTTGTAGGTATTGTTTTTGCTTTGAAGTGGTCTCCCGACTTGGCTGAAAAGATTCCATTAGATAGCTTGGGGCCAGCTGTTAAAACAATTCTAGCGGCAATAATCATTGCGGTTTTCTGTGTATTTGCAATTGGATTGTTAGGTACCTTATTACGAAAGATGTTGGAAGTTGCCAACATCAGTGCTGAAGACCGAATTTTGGGTAGTGTCTTCGGTTTATTGCGTGGGGTGGTGTTTGTCTGCGTTGCAGTTTTTCTAGCAGGCATGACAAGTGCTCCTACAACGTCAATGTGGCGACATTCGGTTTGTATTCCTTTGGCGGAAAATGGCGTTGAATTGATGATGCCTCTTTTGCCAGAGTCGATAGCCAAATTGCGCAAGTAAAGAATTTTTAAATTTAACCTCACTAAAGGTGGATAATTATGTGTGGGATTGTAGGTCTGTTCTCCAAAGAACCGGTCAATCAACGTCTTTATGACTCTTTACTGCTTTTACAACACCGCGGTCAAGATGCAGCAGGTATCGCGACGCTGGACGGTTTGACATTCCATATGCATAAGGCGATGGGCTTAGTGCGAGATGTCTTCCGTACACGAAATATGCGAGATCTAGTTGGTACTTGTGGTGTTGGACAAGTGCGTTATCCGACGCAAGGTGCTTCTGACAGTAATGAAGAAAGTCAGCCTTTCTATGTCAACGCCCCGTACGGCATCATGTTTGTACACAACGGCAATCTCACCAATGCAGAACCTTTGAAGCAAGAACTTTATGACAGTAACCGTCGCCATATCAATACGACGAGTGACTCTGAAGTTTTGTTGAATGTTTTTGCAGATGAGTTAGCCCGATTAACGGTTAATGCACGTGTAACGCCAGAAATTATCTTTAATGCAGTTAGAGGCGTACATAAGCGAGTTAATGGCGCTTATGCATGCGTGGCTTTGATTGCTGGTAAGGGGATGTTGGCCTTCCGCGATCCCTATGGTATTCGTCCTTTGTGCTTTGGGACTAAGGAAGAAAGTTGGGGCAAAGATATTCTTATTGCTTCTGAGTCTTGTGTGCTCGATTCTCAAGAATTTACTCTTGAACGTGATGTTGCTCCAGGCGAAGCGATTTGGATTGACTTACAAGGCAATATATTCACTGAACAGTGCGCTGAAAATCCTCAATTAATGCCGTGTGCTTTCGAGTATGTGTATTTGGCTCGTCCTGATAGCGTAATGGACGGTATTTCCATTTATGGGTCTCGTTTGCGTTTGGGTGAATATTTGGCTGATGAAGTTGCACGCACTATTCCGTTGTCGGAAATTGACGTGGTTATGCCGATCCCGGACAGCTCTCGCCCGGCTGCACAACAATTGGCTCAAAAGTTAAATCTTCCCTACCGTGAAGGTTTTATCAAAAATCGCTATGTCGGCCGTACTTTTATTATGCCGGGTCAAGCAAAGCGTAAAAAGACCGTTCGTCAAAAGCTAAATGCTATGCCTGTTGAATTTAAGGGCAAGAATGTTTTATTAGTAGATGACTCTATTGTACGTGGTACGACGATGTTGGAAATTGTGCGTATGACGCGTCAAGCGGGAGCTAAGAAGGTCTTTATTGCAAGTGGCGCTCCTCGCGTTTGCTTCCCGAATGTTTACGGCATTGACATGCCGACCCGTAGCGAATTGATCTGCGGTGATGGTAAAGGTGCAGATGAAGTTGCTAAGCTTTTAGAAGCTGATGCTGTCGTCTATCAACGCTTGGAAGATTTAGATGCAGCTTTGCGCGATTTAAATCCTGCAATTAAGCATTTTGAAAGCTCTTGCTTTGATGGTAATTATGTGACTGGAGATATTGATGAAGCTTATCTCCAACATTTAGATGAAAAAGCTCAAGCAATTCGTGCAGCAGCTAAAGCTAAAACTGAAGACTAATCTTTCTCTTTAGCTATTAACGGGACCGTTTCACAAGTGAAGCGGTCCCTTTTTTAGTGCGCGCGACATGTGCGCTGTTCTAGCGGGTGCAAGTCCCGTGGTCGGGCT
>CALESB010000035.1 GCA_937906995.1 uncultured Sutterella sp. | reverse complement strand
TAATTTGCTGTCCCATTCATTACGAAACACGGTCCCAATTTTTAATAAATTCCAGGATTGATGTAAAAATGAAACTTCTGACTTTAGAACAAGAAGGTTGTATTTAGTCCAATATTATTTAGCGACCTAAAAGCTTAAATATATTAATGCAAGGAAATGTGTTTCTTATAACGAGTGCTGGAAATAAAAAAGAGAGCTCTTGCTCTCTTTTTTATTACATTTCCACATGCAATGGAATAACCCTTTGATTTGAACTGCCACAATAATGGCCCTGTTCAACAATCTTTAATTTTTCAATAAAAGGACCGTCAACGATAGTATCTAAATATTGCATGATGGGGTGGTCATTGTAATGCTCATATTTTCTACCCGTCCATAGCCAAATTGTTTTTGACGGACAGGCAGCTTTTACTTGCTTACACAAATCAGTCACAGCTTCAATATTTTCCGCTTCAAACGGATCTCCACCAAGAATACTGAGACCTTCAATATAGTTTTGATTAACTAATTTAACAATCTCATTAATAGTTTCTTGAGTAAACGGCTGCCCAGCGTTGAAATCCCAACTTTCTGGATTAAAGCATCCCTTGCAATGCAAGGTGCAACCGGAGACAAACAATGAGACTCGTACGCCAGGACCATTACTAGTATCAAACGAGCGTAATTGAGAATAATTCATTTGTCTCCCTCCCCGCTTTCAGTTACATACTAATGCGGTTTTTAATTTCTGCCATCTTCCCGTCATTCATACGAGACTGGCCATTAACGTTACTATACCCAAGGTAACCACACACGCGACTGATAACTGATAAGTTATCACTGCCACAGTGTGGGCACTTGAACATCACATTCGTAGAGTGAGTATGGCAGTTATTACAATAAGCTGAATCAAAGTTTACGCCTTGATAAAAGCCCATTTCCATACCACGTTTAATAATAGCCTTATCCCCTTCCAAGTTCTCAGGATTGGTGAGGCGGATATACTGAATGTGGCCACCTTCACAAAGATGGAAGCACTTAAATTCGTGATCTTGTTTTTCAAAAGGCGTAATGTCTTCAGCCACATTTAAGTGGAAGGAATTCGTGAAATACTCCGTACTGTAGTACGGATGATTTTCAAATTCATTCGTTACGGCCATTTCCTTACAGTAGTCAGCATACTGACGAGCCTGTGTTGCACATAAGCTTTCTGCAGGCGTGCCATAAATAGCATAAAGATAATGGTCCTCTGCCTTAAAAGCATTTAACTTAGATTGCAAATAGCGCAAGACTTGAGCGGCAAAATTAGAATTATCTTCAATCATGCGCTTGCCAGTCCACAAGTACGTTGCATCATCTAAGGCAGTGATGCCAAAACTTGCGGTCATGTAGTCAACTAAGTCACCTACCTTGTCATCGGGATTTTTTGTCCCATGATAAAAACCACCTTGTGTGAAAGCCAAGGGATTGCTAGAGCAGCGTTGATTGCGGATAACATCGTAACGCTTTTTCAAGAAATCACGAATGACTTGTAAGCGGTCATCAAAGATATCCCAGAACTTTTGGCGCCATTCTTGCGGATACTCCGTCATGGCAATCTTAATCATTAAAGGGATATTTAAGCTGGCTGCGCCAATATTACAACGGCCAATCGTAACGAACTTACCCGTCTCTGGATCCTTCCAAGGAGACAAGTAAGCACGACAACCCATCGGACTGGTAATAACACCCTCTTCGCGGAACAAGCGAGAAACAGTTCCGTGCTCACTTGAAATCGACAAATAGTCAGGGTACATACAAGTTGAAGAGGTTTGAACAGCTTCGTCAAAAAGATCTGCACTGTACTTGTCTGCCTCGACTTGATTCTTATCAAAGAGATAAACCAACTTCGGGAAAACAACTGGCTTATGATCCTTACCATGCCCATTGCGTCGAACGCGCAACATCACCGTATTGATCAAATTCAACAAGCGCTTGTCTTCTTCCGGTAAATTAATGTCCCATTGACCAAAGCTAATCGTTGTGAAAGCAAAGTCACCACGGCTACAAGGAACGGTATTTAACTTAAGCTCAAGAGATTGGAAGCCTTGTTCAAGCTCACGCAAAAGAATCTTATCTGCGTAGCGACGTGCTTGGTCTTCAGTTAATTCCAATTCATTTTTGGCATCAGCGTAGGCCTTGCCAAAAGTTTTATGTGCATACTTAAGAAGAACCTTATCCAATTCAGCGATTGTAAAGCCACCAAATTGTTGTGCAGTTGCAACCAACGTAATGTCGCCGATTACCTGTAAAGCAGACAAGATGGTCTTTGGTTCAGTGTATTGCACGTTAGACATTTCAAAACCATCTGTTAGGACCGTCTTGAAGTCGAATAAACAACAATTGACACAACCTAAAATCATGTCACGCAAGTCGTGAATATAGATATCACCTCGTTCAATTAATTCTTTTTCCTTGGCGGACAAATAGAATTGCTTATAAAGGCTCTTTGTTAAATAACCTTTAATAAGTGAGCCCTTAGTTGAAACTAAAGAGCTATCAAAGTTGGCATTTTCGCGATCACCCAAGCGCAGTACGTCATCGGCGTCTTGGCGCAACTTTTCAAAAGTCTTAGCGTAATTCGTTTTGTAGTAGCGGTATTCAGCATAGGCTTTAGCAACGTCCTCAAAACCAGTTACCGTAAGAACGGCAATGACGAGTTCGTGCAATTGGGCAACTGTGACATTCTCCGTGCCTTGTAAACGACGCAAAATAGCCTCAACAATCTTATTGACTGAGGCATCATCAACCGTTTTATCGCATCGCATTGCTGCCTTATTTACAGCAACCGCAATTTTTTCTGGGGAGAAGTCTTCTAATGAGTTGTCCTTTTTAATAACCTTCATGGCGAATACCTTTAGCGACGTCCGCTAGCAAAAAAGTTTTTAAGTGATTATGAAAGAATCGTCATTCTACTCATTTTCCAAAATCTTTTCATAGCGAACCCCCTATGATTGGTAGTCAAAAATAATTGTCGACACTACATATAGTAGTTAAAAAGATTTGACATATGGAAAAGCTCGATGATTCAAGCAATTAGAGCATCTCACTTGTGGCTAAAAATATTTTCTATGAATCCCATAGCTTTTGATGTTGACAAAAGCTAAAGTTCATGTTTTAAGTTCAGGCAATCCTTTAAGTTAGAGGCAAAATCCCCTTGGGATTTAAATACGTATTTTAATTCTTTAAGTTAAAGTATAAGTTTAATATGTTTTGTATCGTATTGAATGTTAAAGAAAAACCCGCTTTACTGGCGGGTCTTTTCCCTGAATATGTTATTTAGGAGATCGTTCTTTTTGTTGTTGAAGCAAATCTCGAATCTCACGTAACAAGAGAATATCTTCAGGCGTAGGAGCTGGTGTCGGAGCTGGTTGAGCTTTTTTCTCTTCCTCTTGTTTTGCTTTAAGAAGGTCTTCAGCACGTTGTCGTACTTTACTGACAACTCTTACCATAGAAAAGACAACAAGGGCTAACAGTAGGAAATGGAAGACAGATGTTAAGAACGCCCCATAGCCAACTACTGTTGCTCCCGCTTTGGTTAGCGCAGCATAAGTCATCGGACCTTCATAGTTGGCAGGCATTGATAGAACAAAAAAGAGATCCGAAAAGTCTTGAGATCCGACAACAGCCCCAAGAATTGGATTCACAACATCTTTAACCAGAGAATTAACGATTTGACTAAAAGCGGCGCCAACAATAACACCAACTGCCATATCGATCACGTTGCCCCGGCTAATAAAGGCTTGAAAGTCCTTAATGAAATTTTTCATTGTCAAACAACTCCTCATTTTAGGTGATAACGTTTTCATTTTAGCTTTTAATTGACAAGACGGTCTTAGTCTAGTGATTATTCCTAACATAATTCTACTTCAAAGATGATGGTTGAAAACTGTTTTCTTTAAATTTTTCAAAATCTTGCATTGTTAAATGTCCATCTTTAAGCAAACCCATGGAGTGCAAGTGATCATATACTTGAAAAATATCCTTATCCCCTCGGCCTGATAAATTAACAATCAATGTTTGTTCTTTGTTTGGATTATCTTTTGCGAGCTTTAATGCATAAGCCAAAGCATGACTACTTTCTAAGGCTGGAATGATGCCCTCTTTAAGACTCAGTAACATGAACGCCTCTAGAGCTTGCGCATCCGTCACTCCAACGTATTGGGCTCGACCAATGGACTGGAGGTAAGCATGCTGTGGGCCGACAGAAGGGAAGTCAAGCCCCGCCGCCATGGAGTACGATTCCATTATTTCACCTCGACTATTTTGCATATTCAGTGAATTCGCTCCAAAAAATACGCCTTCTATCCCTGTTTGTAGTACGCATCCATGGTGTTGGGTAGTCATCCCCAATCCCGCTGGCTCTACACCGATTAGAGAGACCGAGGTGTCATTGATAAAATCATTGAAAATCCCAATAGCGTTGCTACCTCCACCTACGCATGCAATAACAGCATCTGGAAGCTTACTTTCAAAAGCCAAAACTTGTTGTTTAGCTTCCTCCCCAATAATTTTTTGAAACTCGCGAACAATGGTTGGAAATGGATGGGGACCTGCTGCGGTTCCTAGCATATAGTGGGTTGTTTCATGATTCTCAAGATAGTCTTGCATAGCGGCATCGCAAGCTTCTTTTAAGGTTTGTGCTCCCTCAAAAACAGAAATAACTTTGGCCCCCATTAACTCCATTCGAAATACATTAGGCTTTTGTCGCTCAACATCTTTAGCACCCATATAAATAGTGCAGTCAAATCCCATTAACGAACAAGCTAAAGCAGTTGCAACACCGTGTTGACCAGCTCCAGTCTCCGCAATAATCCTCTTTTTCCCCATACGTTTTGCAAGCAGTGCCTGCCCCAAAACTTGATTTGTTTTATGGGCTCCCCCATGCAATAAGTCCTCTCGCTTGAGGAAAATTTTTGTTTTGGTTCCCGAGGTTAGATTTTGGCAAAGAGTTAATGGTGTTGGACGCCCAGCATAATCATTTAACAAAACTTCAAGCTCTGCTTTAAAAGAAGAATCTGACATAGCTTCAATAAAAGCCAATTCCAGTTGATCTAATGCAGGTTTTAATGCGGCAGGAACATATTGGCCACCGAAAGAACCAAAAAATGGATTAAGTTTAGACATAAGTCACTCCAAATAATTAGGCCTACTTGGAGCGGGCTTATTACATTGTTGTCGGTCATTAAGGTAAAAATAAACCCGCTCTGTACATAGGCGGGTTGATCATTTATGAAGATTGCAAAAAACTTGGCACCCGCTCTAGGAGTGCCACCACCAATACTGTGAGCTTTGCAACATCATGTTCATCGAAATTACCTTTTTTAGATTAGTTAAGTCATAGTAACACAGCTAAAAAATACTATCATTGGTAAATATCCTAGTGTTCGTCGACGTCTTAAAGTTCAACTTTAATCTAGTGGTTTTCTCTTTAAAATGCCCACATTATGTGCAATCCTCTGACAGATTTGACTAAACCGATTACAATCACGGTTAACGCAGGCCACTTCTAGTGGCGACTCGCTTTTGCTGTTGTGATCATGATCAATAGTAAAATCATATAGCCAATTTCTGCTTGGTCTGCCATTTCTACTTGCGGAAATCATTCTATGAAAAAATCTGATGTTGGCGTGGTTAGTGTCATTTATGCTATCGGCCTGGGCTTTTTATGGATGACACTTGACCTTCCGGAAGGTGCGCAGACTTACCCTCTGGTTCTAATTACAGCTTTACTCTGCGTTAATACTATTTATTTCATTCGATCGCTTTGGGCCATTCGGTCAACTCATCAGGTGGAAGACGATGTCTCAACCACTTTCAAAAATTTTCTTCCCTCTCAGTTCATAGGTGTATTCATTTGGTGTATTGGTTACCTAATCTTAATGTACATCGTTGGATATTACGTTTCTACGGTTATTTTTATGGTAGGGACGATGCTCTTTTTGAAAGTTAAACCACTTTATATTTTTATTAGTGTCGCAGTTATAGCTGCAATGGTTGCTGCGGTCTTTTCCACATTTTTACACGTTCCCCTTCCTACGGGAATGCTTTTTTAATGATAGGAGCGTGTTATGCTTGAAACATTAAGCCTAATGGGAGCTGGTTTTCTTCACGCCCTTTCCCCTCTCAACTTATTAGCAATGGTTGCCTCTACTGCGCTAGGAATTACGATTGGGTGTTTACCAGGTCTATCTGCAGCCATGGGTGTGGCATTATTATTACCAGTTACGTTTGGTATGGATCCAGCCACTGGATTAATTGTTTTAGGTGGTATTTATTGTGGCGCTATTTTCGGTGGATCGATTAGCGCCATTTTAATTCATACCCCGGGCACTCCTGCTTCAGCAGCCACAGCAATAGAAGGCTACCAATTGACACTAAAAGGACAGGCGGCAAAAGCACTAAGTGTTGCATGCTATGCCTCTTTTTGTGGTGGGTTGCTCAGTTGCATCTCATTGTATTTCTTCTCCCCGTTGCTTGCAGAACTAGCTATGCAATTTAAGAGCCCAGAATACTTCTGGCTTTCAATCTTCGGTTTGACCATTATTGCAGGGGTTTCTTCCCGCTCTATTCTTAAGGGACTTATGTCTGGGATCTTAGGTCTTTTGATCTCCACCATTGGCATGGATCCTATGGAAGGTGTTGAACGTTTTATGTTCGGCCAAAGTACGCTTTACAACGGAGTAAATACAACTTGTGCCTTGATTGGACTTTTCTCAATGTCTCAAGTTCTTATTTTGGCAGAGAAAAAAATCGTTGAGCGTGCCAAAGCTACGAAATTTAAAATGCAATTTGGCATCTCTCGCCAAGAGATTAAACGTTTAACACCAACGATTACACGTTCTTGGCTTATAGGTAACATTCTTGGTATTTTGCCTGGCGCTGGAGCAACGATCGCATGCTTCATGGGTTATAACGAAGCCAGACGTTTCTCAAAACATAAGGAAGAGTTTGGCAATGGTTCTATTGAAGGAGTTGCCGGTTCTGAAGCTGCCAATAATGCCGTAACGGGAGGTTCTTTAATTCCAACTTTAACCTTAGGCATTCCGGGCGAATCGGTTACCGCCGTTTTGATGGGGGGACTCATTATTCATGGGTTACAACCCGGACCGGAACTGTTTACCACCTACGCACCAATGACCTATACATTTTTTGCCGGGTTTGTTCTTGTGCAATTTGCAATGTTAGCTATCGGTCTTTGGGGCAGTAAAGTTTTTGCTCAGATATCTCGCCTCTCAGACAGTATTCTGATTCCTTCTATCTTTGTGTTATGCGTGGTGGGCTCTTACGCCATTCATAATAATTTTGTGGAAGTGATCATCATGTTTATTTTTGGGATCATTGGTTATTTAGTTCGCAAGTTTGATCTCAATGCGGCAGCTATTGTTTTAGGACTGATTTTAGGTCCCATTGGAGAAAATGGATTACGTCGCTCACTTTATTTAAGTGATGGAGACCCTTCTATTCTTTTCTCAACTCCATTGTGTTGGATGCTGATCCTTTTGTGCATCGTTGGCATTTTCTCTCCGATGATTATGGGGAGATTTGAAAAGAAAATGATGGAGAAAAAATAACCACTTTAAAAGAAGCTAGGGTCAGACCTCCTGGCTTCATTCGTTTTAACGGGTCAAGTAAAACTTAAAACCTTAAGGTTTAAGGAGAATATCACATGAAGAATGTTCTATTATCACTTGCTGTAGCAATGGCTCTTCCCCTATCAGCTCAAGCCTGGACTCCACAAAACGATATTAATGTGATCGTTGCTTACAAAGCGGGCTCTGGAACAGATACGGGTGCTCGATTGCTTTCGAGTCAAGCTGAAAAATTCATTGGTAAGACTTTGATTATTAATAACCTTCCTGGAGCGGATGGCAAAATTGGCTGGACCCGCCTCGTTCAAGCTAAGCCAGATGGCTACACGATTGGTTTTATCAACTTACCGACATTTACAACACTGGCTGCACAAAAAGGTGCTCCGTTTACAACGGCTCAAATTATTCCTATTGCCAATCACTTAACGGAAACAAGTGTCGTTGTTGTTCGAGCAGACAGCAAAATTGACTCATTGCAAACTCTCGTTAAAGAAGCGCAGGCCAATAGTAAATTACGCTGTTCTACTAACGGCGTAAAAGCTTCCAACCACACAGCAGCTCAATTGTTTGCCAAAAGTGCAAACTTTAAATATAAGGCAGTTCCATACGGAGGTACAGCAGACCAATTGCTAGCACTTCGTCAAGGTGAAGTTGACTTTTCTTGTGCCAAAATTGCTGACGTTGCAAAGTTAGTGACTGGTGATAAACCTGAATTACGCATCTTAGGTGTATTTGATAAGCAACGTCTGAAAGAATTCCCCGATGTTCCGACATTAGGTGAACTTGGTTACTATGGTGAATGGTATGGCTCTGCTCGAGCATTAGTTGCCCCTGCTGGTATGCCTGAAGACATCGTTAAGTATTACGTTGATACTTTCCAAAAGGTGATGAATGACCCAGCTGTCATTGAAGCCCATAAGACAGCGGGTTTAAATCTTGAGTACAAGAACGATAAGGAACTTGACGAATTAATTAAGGCTCAAGAAGTTTTTGCTCGTGACGTCATCAGCACGCTCTATTAATTAGCACATCTAACTTGAAATAAAGGCCTTGAAGAAACAACTCTTCAAGGTCTTTTTATCTTTCATAGATGACATTGTGAAATTAGTATGACATTGCATCTATATTTATCTTATTGTTTTATTTGACAATTCTGTAAAAATTACTTCCCAATCACGTTCAAAGTGTCATTGAGTCTTCAGTGTTTTGAAACATTCCTGTCATAGAGCTCACGAATAATGTCGCCATGATTAATTTCGGAGTTCTTTTGTAATGTTGGAACTGCATAACGTTTCAAAACGCTTTGGCAACCGTACAGTTTTATCTGACATTTCTCTTTCTATCAATAAAGGGGAAATTGTTTCCATTCTTGGCCCAAGCGGATGTGGCAAGACGACCTTATTAAATATCATTTTAGGCTTGTCAAATATCACCTCCGGCAAACTTTTCTACAACGGCGAAGACTTGAGTCGCGTCCCTATGCAAAAGCGCGGCTTTAATATTGTTTTCCAGGATTTTGCTCTTTTCCCAAATCTTAATGCGCATGAAAATATTGTCTATGGTCTTCGAAATCGCCCCAATATTTCATCCGCTTCCGAAGTAAGTGATCTCATTGATTTATTAGGTTTGAGAAAGCATCTCCATCAACGTATTGATGAACTCTCTGGTGGACAAAAACAACGCGTAGCAATTGCCCGTACGCTTGTGATGAAACCTCGTGTTTTACTACTTGATGAACCTCTATCAGCTTTAGACGGCATTATCAAAGAGTCGATCAAAGAGCGTATTCGCATGATTGCCCGTCAATTTAAGCTCACAACACTCATTGTGACACACGATCCAGAGGAAGCATTGACGCTCTCGGACCGAGTTCTCATTATTAATAATGGTCGCATTGAACAATTCGCTCCACCGTCTGAAATTGTTAAGTCCCCTGCTAACTCTTTTGTTGAAGAGTTTATTTTGAGTCAACTCAATGTCAAGCGGACAAATATTTTGAAGCTTTTTGACGATAAGTCTCAAGTTGCTTAAGGAGATCGTCATGTTTTTCTCTTTAGGCCATGAACGCCGAGATCTAAAGATTGTTTTTACTGCTGTTACTCTCTTTTTCTTAGCGATTCTTTTTTATCCGTTAATTTGTCTTTTAAGTCAATCTGCTTTTGGTTCTGACGGTCAATTAACCTTAACTCACTATAAAGCTGTTTTTGAAGAAACAAGTTTCTGGGAAGCGCTAGGCAATAGTTTGACAGTTTCAAGCCTAGCCGCCTTAACATCGACATTTTTAGCTTTTATTGCTGCTTATGGTTTGCACTTTAGTGGCTTATCTAAGCGTTTGAAAAAAGTTTTCCAAATTGTCATCTTATTGCCGCTTTTCTTGCCTTCGATTACCTATGGTTTTGCCGTCATTTATTCATTTGGCCGAATGGGATTAGTGAGCCAGTTAATTGCTCCGCCACCATTTTCAATTTATGGTTTTTGGGGCTTATTTATTGCCGATATCATCTACACGTTGCCAGCGGCATTTTTGATTCTATACAACGCTTTTTTCTATATTGACCGACATTTTGTCATTGTGTCCCACTTGATGGGAGACTCTCCTTGGCAAACGTTCTACATTACTTCATTACGTCCTGTTGTTGGTAGCTTAGTTAGTGCCTTCATTTTGTGCTTCTTCCTTTGCTTTACGGACTTCGGTATTCCTATTTCGATTGCCGGTGAATATCGAGTCATCGCTACCGAGCTTTATATGGCAATGATGGGTGCAATCCCCAACTTCCCAAAAGGATCAGTCATTGCAGTTGTTATGCTCATTCCTTCTGTGCTTAGCATTATTGTGCTTCGATTAGCAGAGCGATTGAATTTCCGTTATGGCAAGGTTTCTAAAGCAGACATCAAGCCTCACATTTTGCGCGATCGTTGCTTCCTTGGCTTTTATGCCTTGCTTTCAACAGGCCTACTCTCGGTCTTCTTGGTGATGTTTGTGGTGCCCTTTGTCAAACAATGGCCCTATCAACCTGACTTTACGCTCTCTGTTGTTACACACATCTTAACCAATAGTGAAGTTTGGACCGTCTACGGACAATCTGTTTGGGTAGCGTTACTTTCAGCTTTATTTGGAACGATCCTTTGTTTTGCTGCGGGTTTAATTAAAGCCCGCTCCCGTTTGTCGACTTGGTGTCAAACCACCATGGATCTATTTGCCATGATTGCTAATACGGTTCCAGGCATGGTTTTAGGTATTGGCTTTTTGTTTGCCATGAGTGGAACCTCGATTGCAAACACTTTCGCCATTTTGGTTCTTTGTAATTTGGTGCACTTCTTTGCAACACCTTTCATGATGGCTACGACTGCTTTTTCCAAAATGAATGCTGGCTGGGAAACAACCGGTGCGTTAATGGGTGATAGTTGGATCAAGACCATTATCCGTGTGGTTCTTCCCAACTCCAAGGCAACCATTTTGCAAATGTTCTCCTACTTTTTTGTCAGCTCCATGGTCACGATCAGTGCTGTTGTGTTCTTGACTGGGGCAAAGACAATGCTTTTAACTACGAAGATCAAAGAACTGCAATACTTTGAAAAATTTGAAGAAATTTTTGTGCTGAGCTTATTGATTTTTGTAACCAACGTCTTCGTTAAGGTGCTCTTTGATGCCTTAGCTGAAAAAGACATTCATTTTAATTCTTCTGTGACGCAACGCTTAAAGAGCCTCTGTCGTCAAATCTTTAAACCCTTTTCATTCATTTCATCAAAATTTTAAGGAGTCTGTGATGAAACGTCTGTCTGTTTCAACTGTTTCCGTTTTGTCTGCAGCTGTCATGGGACTTACGGGTTGTGGAGATAGCTCCACGTCAGCTGCCGATGCAACCTCGGCAAAGAAAATTCAACAAGTTGTGATTTATACAAATGCGGACGAAGAAGCTCAAACAGCTATGAAAAATGCTCTTAACCGCAAGGGCTTTGAAGGTCAATATATTATGCAATCCTTTGGCACATCCGAGCTGGGTGGCAAATTAGCGGCCGAAGGTAAGTCCATTGAAGCTGACGTCATCACAATCAGTACGTATTACTTAGATAGCTACCAAAAGAAGAACAACATGTTTGCTAAGTTGGATTTTTCATTAAAAACCTTAAATCCAACCCCCAATTACTATGCTCCGATTTTAGGTAACACGGGCGCTATTTTTGTGAACACAGAAGTGATGAAGGCAATGAAAGTTGCTGCGCCTAAAGCTTTAAAAGATTTAGCTAAACCGGAATACAAAGGAAAGATTTCTGTTCCTGACATCATGGGCTCTTCAACCTCTTGGTTAATGACTCAAGCCGTATTCGCAGCAGAAGGCGACGAAAAAGGCGCAAAAACCATTGCGGCAATCGAAAACAACGCCGGTGCTCATCTCGAAAAATCAGGCTCCGCTCCCCTTAAGAAATTGCGCGCAGGCGAAGCAGCTATCGGTTTTGGTTTGCGTCATCAAGCTGTCGCTGATAAAGCACGCGGTTTGCCCATTGATTACATCGATCCGATTGAAGGTAACTTCCAATTAGTCGAAGCCTCTGCTGTTATCGACAAGGGAGCCAAAACGAATCCCAATGCTCAAAAAATGGTGGAAGTCATTGCGACAGAAGGTCGAAAGGAGTTGATTCAGTTCTATCCTGTCGCACTTTATGAAGGTGAAGAAGTCACAGCTGAAAATAAACCTGCCTATCCGAAGACATGGAAAGAACCTTTAACGGTTGAACTATTACAAGCCCATCAAAAGGCTGTTAAAAGCGCTCATTAATAAATAACTTAACTTACGAAACTAAAGAAACAAAATGCAAGATCCTAATACTTTTAAATTACTGACCCCGGGCCCCTTAACAACAAGCTTATCCGTTCGACAACAAATGTTGGTTGACCGCTGCACATGGGATGAGGATTACAAACGCATTACTCAAGACATCCGACAAGGCTTATTAACCTTAGCTCACACAAACCCTGAAAAATATACAACGGTTCTGATGCAAGGTAGTGGTACTTTTGGTGTTGAATCCGTCCTTAGCAGTATTCCCTCTCAGAACGATAAAGTTTTGGTTTTGGTCAACGGCGCCTATTCCGAGCGCATGTGTCAAATACTGACTTATCACAAAATCAACTTTGATCGCTTGGATTTCGCTTGGGATGAAATGCCCTGTGCAGACTGTGTTAATGCTTATTTGAATCAGCATCCTGAAATTACTATCGTTACGATGGTTCACAATGAAACAACGTCCGGGCTTTTAAATGATATCGAAAGTATCAGTCGTGTCGCTAAAGAACATGACTGCACGATGATTGTCGATGCAATGAGTTCGTTTGGTGCAGTTGATATTAATGTTGAAGACCTTGGGATTGACTTCTTAATTTCGTCTGCGAATAAGTGCATTCAAGGTGTACCAGGCTTCTCGTTTGTGATTGCCAATACAGATGTTTTAACAGCTAGCGCTGGCAATGCTCGCTCTCTTTCATTGGACCTCTACGATCAATGGCGAGTCATGGAAAAAGATGGTGGTAAGTGGCGCTTTACCTCCCCTACTCATGTTGTTGCAGCATTTCATCAAGCACTTCAAGAACTTTTAAAAGAAGGTGGTGTAGTAGCTCGAGGACTTCGTTATAGCAAGTGCAACCAAATGATGCGCGAAGGAATGGAGCAACTTGGCTTTAAAGCATTTATCGAACAAGATCATCAAGGTCCCATCATCACAACATTCTTCTATCCTGACAATATCCGGATTGAATTTAAGCAAATGTACGCTTACCTCAAAAAGAATGGCTTTGTGATTTATCCAGGCAAACTCACAGAACGAGAAACTTTCCGCTTAGGCAACATTGGAGAAATCTATGAAGAGGATGTGAAAGAAGTCCTTTCATTATTTGCCTCATTCTTAAAGGAGTGTGAACATGCCTAAAATTGATGCAGTCATCTTTGACTGGGCTGGCACCACTGTAGACTTCGGATCCACTTCCCCTGTTTCTGCATTTATGGAGGCCTTTCGTCGCGCAGGTGTGGAAGTAACTGATGAAGAAACCCGTGCTCCCATGGGAATGCTAAAGCGTGATCACATCCGTACGATGTTATCAATGCCTCGTATCAAGAAACAATGGGAACAGGTTTTTAACAAAGTTCCTGATGCTAATGATGTTGAAAAACTTTATAAAGACTTTGAGCCTGCGTTGATGGCAGTACTCGACCAACATTGTGACATCAAGCCTGGCGTTATTGCGGCTGTCCAATACCTCCGTGAACGCCAAATTAAAGTTGGATCCACGACAGGGTTTACACAAACCATGATGGATGTAGTCATTCCTGAAGCGCATAAAGGTGGCTACTATGCTGACTGTGTCGTCACGGCTGATGATGTTTGGGGATTCGGTCGCCCCTGGCCTTATATGGTATTTGAAAATATGCGTCGCCTACAGTTGCAAGACGTACGAAAAATTGTGAAAGTTGGCGACACAGTTTCCGACATGAGAGAAGGTAAGAATGCAGGCCTCATCACAGTTGGTGTTATTGAAGGAAGCTCATTAATCGGTTTAAATCAAAGAGATTGGTCCAATTTGAGTCTTTCAGAACAGACTGAGCATTTTGAGAAAGCAAAAGCAGGATTTCTGGCTGCCGGTGCCGATTATACAATTGCAAATATGTCAGAACTCCCTGCGTTAATTGAGAAATTAGAGTCTGGCAATTAACCATTATTTAAATATTAAAAAAAGCCTCTGGTTGTAATGCCAGAGGCTTCATTTTGATTGCTACAGATTTTTTAGTGTGCCTTTCTGTGCATATTGTCAATAAAGGCCATGATTAAAGCAGAGAACACAAACGTTAAGTGAATGATGACATACCACATCAACTTTTCGTTGTTGAGCTTTTCCAAATCCATGAAAACTCGCAACAAGTGGATCGAAGAAATAGCAACGATTGAAGCAGCAACTTTGTTTTTCAAAGAGCCAGCGTCCATCTTTCCAATCCAATCCAGTTTTTCTGCCTTTTCACCGATATTTAAACTGGAAACGAAGTTTTCATAGCCAGAGAACATTACCATTACGATAAGTCCACCAACAAGCCCCATATCGATCAAGGACAAAATGCCGAGAATTAAATCAGCTTCTGAATAGGCTAAAACATTGGGCAGGATATGGTAAACCTCTTGGAAAAATTTAAATCCAAGGGCGATCAATGCCAGAGATAAGCCCAAATATAAAGGGGCCAATAGCCAACGAGTGGCATACATTAGTCGCTCAAAATACAGTTCCATAAAGTGTCCTTATTATTGTTAATTGTTAGAGAATCGAATTTTGATGTTAACAAATCTTTATTGTGAAAATCTATCCTACTCAAAGGTAAAGGCATCTATTTTTTGTAATTATTTTTTATAAAAATCAATTGATTAAAGATAAAAAGCCCTCAAAGAAATTTCTTCTTTGAGGGCGATTAACTAATAAGTGCTCTTGTTGTTACATTGCACCCATCGTTGTAATAACGACAGCATTAATAAAGTCAATCAAGAAGGCACCTACCAAGCTAACAATCAACCAGGCTTTAGGACTAGAACCGTACTTTTCAGCCATTGCTTGCATGTTGGCCAAACCGTTAGCGGTTGCTCCCATTGAAAAACCAATACCACCGACAGTGAGCATCACTGTATCGTAGTCACGCTTAAAGAGCATGAAAAGAACACCCCAAGCAAAGGCTAGCATCAAGATAGTTTGTGCTGCCAAAATGACCATCATGGGAATGGCTAAGTTAACAAGTTCATGAAGCTTAAGACTATTAACCGCCATGGTGACAAATAACACTAACGTAATGTCAGCAACCGTGTTAAGACTCTTTTCGTCAATACGCAAAGACTTTCCGAGATCTAAATCACTGATATTGCGAATCACTGCAGCCACAATCATTGAACCGATATAACCAGGAAGCGTGATCAATTGACCAAGCATGCCAGAAACAATCGAACCCAATCCCATGCAGATGGCAACAATACCCACAGCCTTCATCATGTCATGTGTTAACGTCGGCTTTTCTGCAGCGTGCTCACTCATAATCCCCGTGTGCATTTCATCTGGTAAATGCAGTGGCGGTTCTGGTTGTTCAACTTCTTTCGGTGTCTTAATTTTGTACTTACGAATTAACCATTCACCAAATGGCGCACCAATCATTAATGCAGCTACCATACCAAAGGTGGCTGAGGTTATGGCGACGGCAGTACCACCGACAATGCCATAAGTTTGTTCAAAGTAGGGACCAAAAGCGGCAGAGGTACCCAATCCACCCATCATGGAAACAGATCCCGCTAAAAGACCATAGTGGTAATCAAGTCCCATAAATGAAGCTAAGCCCATGCCTAACAAATTTTGAATAACGGCTAAAACGGAAACGGCCAGTAAAAAACCTACAAGAAGTTTCCCACCTTGCTCCACGACTTTGAGGCTAGCCATTAAACCAATCGTAGTGAAGAAAGCAAGCATCAATAAACTCTGTAACGTGCCGTCAAAATTGACCTGCATGATTCCAAAGTACTGCAATGTTGAAAGTGTCGTTGCACAGAGCATCCCACCCACCACTGGGCTTGGAAGAGAATAACGCTCCAATACCTGGATCTTGCTCTTAACCCAAACACCAATGTAGTACATCACAACGGCTAAAGCCACAGCTTGAATCATGTTGACATTTATTATCAAAATGTCACCGGCGGCATCGTTCATAAATGCTTCCCCCTTTTAAGTGTTAAGTTCAAAAACATAGCCCAAGTGGCTATTTATCCAATCTAATGAGTTTTTGTCTTTAGTCAGTAAGATTTACATTCGTTTCTAAGACAAGCTCCTTAAGATTGAGTTGTTCCTATTGGTGCTAATACCTAGATAAAAGAAAAACTCTCGTACAAACAGTACAGAGAGTTTCTCTGCTTGAATTTTTCGTAATTAAACCTACTTCCGCAGAAAAGCAATCAGCAATATGAAATCTATCAATGAAGTCTAGCTTTTTTGTATTAATATGCGATGTTTTCTATTTCATCAAAGAGAATGTATCGTTCATAAAAGCAAACACTTCTTCATTGGGCTATCTATTGACTCTATTTTTTGTTTCTCTTGTTTCTAATTCTAATGAAAACTCCTAAATAGCATTAAGGCCCTTAATCCCAATGACTAAGGGCCTGATCCTGAAAACTAACTAAGCTATTAGATTAGTATTTTTGGAACATTTCTTGGATCTTCTTTGGATCGTTGGTCTTGGTCAATGCCAATTGCAATAACAAACGAGCCTTTTGCGGGTTCAAGGAGTAACCATCAAGGAAACCTTGTTTACCGTATGCACTGTCAGCACCAGCAGGCGTAACGATACCATTGCCTACGCGGCTAGAACGGACAACAACAACACCTTGCTTAACCGCATCTGCTAAGCCCGGTTCTGCATCCTTATGAATAGAACCGTTACCGGTACCAGCGTGAATAATACCCTTAGCGCCTGCCTTCACTGCAGCATCGACCAAAGCGCGGTCATCATTGGCGTGAGAGTAAACAATATCAACACGCGGAAGCTTATCAAGCTTAGAAACATCAAATTCCGTTTCGTGCGTGTGCTTCATAGCGGTATCGCGCAAGAAGTAGTTCGTACCACCAGCGACATAACCTAAGAGACCTAATTCATGAGCCTTGAACGTGCCAGGATCGGTCGTGCTCGTCTTGCTTGCGTCACGAGCAGAATTAATTTGGTCGTTCAATGCAATCAAAACACCACGGTCTTGAGCTTGCGGGTCAGCAGCCAAACGGACAGCGCTCAAAAGGTTCATCGGACCGTCAGCAGAAATTGCCGTAGCGGGACGCATAGCGCCAACCAACACTACAGGTTTCTTGCTCTTAACCGTCAAATTCAAGAAGTAAGCTGTTTCTTCAAGCGTATCCGTACCGTGAGTAATCACAATCCCCTTAATCTTCGGGTCCTTCAACAATTCGTTGCAGCGCTTAGCCAACGTGAGGAGCACGTCGTCTGTCATATTGTTAGAGCTGATCTTAACAATTTGTTCACCTGTCACATCAGCATATTGCTTCATGGCAGGAACAGCATCAATCAACGTTTGAATAGCCAAGTCACCAGCCTTATAGCCCGTTGTTTGGGTATTGGAGGCAGCCGTACCGGCGATCGTACCGCCTGTGGCTAAAATAGCAACTTTCGGTAATTCTGCAGCAAACGCAGAACCAGCTAAAGCAAAGGCCAACGCAGCAGCCATCAAGGTCTTTTTCATAACATCAACTCCTCAAAAGTACCTTTCAATCACTAACCCTCGTCAGTGAGCATTTCAATACTATAATTTGAAATAATGAGAGCCTGATATTAGAGGAAACACTGATTTTTCACCAATCCCCCCAAGGATTATCCCCTAGAGAAAAATTCTTTATTTTCAAACACTTTCTGAACACCCCCAATCGATACATATAACAAAAAGGCACCTCTTTTAAACAAGTTCTTTTTTGTATCTAGCTCTCGCGACGCAACATAAAAATCAATCATAAAAAAATGAATAATCTCCTGTAATTTTGCCCTATCCTAGTTGTTACAAAAGTTTTCTTCGCTGTGTATTTACCTAAAACTTAAGTAAACAGTATCCATAAAAATAACTCATTGAAATAAGAGAAATTAATTTTGAATCCTATTTATTTAAAGACTGAGATTTGAAAGAAGCTTTATGTAAAAAGTAAGAGTAAACCTTAATAGGAGTTTTCCTAACCTCTCTTTTTTATAGGAATATCGACTTTTATAATTCCCCAATCTTGCTGAGCTTGCAAGACAAATTAGTACTCAATATATGCAAAGGATTGAATATGAAGAAGCAACTTCTTGCTATGGCCCTTGGTCTCACGTTTGCTGTTGCTGCAAACGCCGCCGACGCACAATATCGCCTTGTTATTCACGGTGGTGCCGGCAACATTACTGTTGACCGTTTTACCCCTGAACAACAAGCTGAATACCATGCAGGTCTCCAAAAGGCTCTTCTTGCTGGTAACAAAGTTTTAGCCAGCGGTGGTACGGCTATTGATGCAGTGAAGGCTGCTATCAACGAAATGGAACTCAATCCGATCTTTAATGCTGGTCGTGGTGCTGTGTTCACAAATGAAGGCAAGAACGAACTTGACTCTTCTATCATGGACGGTAAGACCCTTATGGCAGGTGCTGTTGCTGGTGTTACCAATATTAAGCACCCGATTAATTGTGCAGACCTCGTTCGTACGAAGTCTCCTCACGTTATGATGGCGACGAAGGGCGCTGAAAAGTTCTGTGCTCAAAACGGCGCAGAAACGGTTGATCCGAAGTGGTTCTTCACGCAAAACCGTTATGACCAACTCAAGAAAGCTCAAGAAAAAGAACAAGTTATTCTTGACCACGATGGCGCCACAAAGAAAAAGACTGCTAACGCAGAGCTCTACATTGATCCGTTAATGTATGACTATAAGTATGGTACGGTTGGTGCTGTTGCCTTAGATAAAGACGGTAACCTTGCAGCAGGTACCTCCACGGGTGGTATGACCAATAAGCGCTATGGTCGTATCGGTGACAGTCCTGTGATTGGTGCTGGCACCTACGCTAATAATAAGTCCGTCGCAGTATCTGCAACGGGTTCTGGCGAAATGTTCATTCGTACGTCTGCCGCTTACAACGTTCACTCCCGTTATACGCACTTGGGTGAAAACGTTCAAAAGGCTGGTGATGCAGTGATCAAAGAAATCGGTGATATCAAGGGCACGGGCGGTATGATTATTCTCGACGCTAAGGGTAACTTCGCCTTCCCGATGAACTCCGGTGGTATGCATCGCGGTATGATCGACTCTAAGGGCGTCCCGATGACCGCTATGTTCGGTGATGAACAATTGCGTCATTTCAAAGCTAAGTAATCTATAGCCTTTGATAAAAAAGTGAGGTAGTCAAACTGCCTCACTTTTTGTTTTTATAGCAATCAAAATAACAGCACTATTTTAGAAGACACAAAGTACATCATTCCAACGAGTTGTATACGATGGGCTTAAATGTTCCCGTTTCATCTGCCAATCCTTTTTAGGTGAAAGAATTAATGCGCTTTGAATCGTCCCCTTCCCCCACCTGGCATTGAGCTGATCTATCACTGCAGATAGCTTTTGTTTTCGAAGATTCTCTTGAGGAGAAAAAAGGTCTAATGTTGTATCAGTTTCCTTCTCTAACCCTTGCAAAATAACACCTGCTTTCTTGTATCCAATGCCGTGTTTCCAACAATTTCTTGTTAATTTCACTGCAATATTGCGAATCGTAGTCGTATCATTTATTGGATGAATTAAAGAGTATGTGTCATAACCATTGTGATTGCCTGCTTCTGGTTTGAATCGGTTACTATAGATGAAAGTCGAAATACTGTGACAACACTGGTGCTTAGCTCGCAAGATTTTTGCCGCTTCCTCAGCATGCATTGCAATCGCACTTTGTATCTGTTCAAGTTCATAAACCTCTCTAGAAAAGCTTCTACTTCGTAGAACTTGCTGCCTATCTTCGATGTCAAACTCAAATTCAATTGCCTCAATACCGTTGAGCTCCTGCACTGTTCTCAATAATGTTACAGGGAAGTAAGCTCTTAATTGAGAAGCAGGAAAGTTGATTAAATCTAAAACAGTTTCTATTCCAAGTGTGTTTAATCGCTTTGCCAAACCTCTTCCGATCCCCCAAACATTTTCTATAGACTCCAATGACATTGCTTTCCTTTGACGTTCTCTACTCAAATCATTCCAATTTAAAACTCCTTTAAAAGCAGGGTAGCGTTTAGCTAAATGATTGCAAAATTTTGCGAGTGTTTTGGTTGGAGCAATCCCAACACATGTAGGAATACCTACCCACTGCAAAACTCGAGCACGAATCTGAAAACCTAATTCAGTGAGATTGGTTACGTCATTTAATAAAGCGAAGCATTCATCGATGGAGTAAATATAGATTTCAGGCACTAATGAAGAAATAGTTTCCATCATTCGGCGAGACATATCTCCATAAAGTTCATAATTGCTTGAAAATACAACAACCCGCTCTTTACTAATGATATCTTGAGCTTGAAATAAAGGCATTCCTCGTTTTAGCCCCAAGGATTTAGCCTCTTTCGTTAAAGTTACAATACAGCCATCATTATTGCTTAACACGACAACGGGTTGTCCATTCAATTTTGGCTGAAATACTTTTTCACATGATGCATAAAAGTTATTGCCATCGATAAGCGCATACATTTTAGGATCTTGTCTCTTTGTTTGAATATGTAATACAATATCATAACTATCGAGGAGAATTCAAAGTGCAAGAGAAAAAATCAAAAAGAGGCGGTTCGCGAGAAGGTGCTGGAAGAAAGCCATTTAATAATGAAGCTATGCATAGTAGCATCACGGCACGGTTAACTTCAGATGAAAAACAACTCTACAGTAATTTAGGCGGAGTAAGCTGGCTAAGAAGTGCCATTGAAAAAGCTTCTATAAAAGCAAGCCCTTTAATTCCAGTACATGTCAACAGTCATGTCAGCATTCCAATAACGGAATGTTCTGTACAAGCAGGATTCCCCTCACCTGCTGAAGATTACTTAGAAGGAGCTATCGACTTTAACGAATTGCTCATTGATAATGTTGCTTCAACTTTTGTTTTAAAAGCTGCTGGCGAGTCAATGATAGACGCAGGAATTCAACCGGGAGATTATCTTGTAGTTAATCGAAGTCGTGAGCCAAAAAATCAGGACATCGTCATCATGCAAATTAACAATGAATTTACAGTAAAGCGTTATGTCAAAGAAAAAGGGCAAATATATTTAAAAGCTGAGAATAGCTCAGGACTTTATTCGAATATTTATCCAAATGAAAATGATACCTGGATCACTTTTGGAGTTGTAAGCTTTGTGATTAAGGCCGTGTAATAAAATGGAATAAAAAATTGATATTTTAAGTCCAATAGCAAAAAAGCCTTGAAGGGTAACCTTCAAGGCTTTTTAAATGGGG
>CALESB010000034.1 GCA_937906995.1 uncultured Sutterella sp. | reverse complement strand
AACCGAATTGAGAATGGAGAACAGCGCTTCCTCCCCTGTCTAAAGACAGAGGTTTTCGTGCCCAAATATCTATGAAAAAAGTTATGCAGGTAGCGATTATGGTGGGCCTTTGCATCATGATCTTGTGTGTTGCTATTCAACTTTTGGTGGCTTTTATTCGCCTATAGTCAACGCCATCCCAATTTGAGCAAAAGCGATGCTAGATTTTGACATTTAGCATCGCTTTTAATTTTGAGCTTAAGATTCTTGTAAAGCCATTTCAATACGTCTAGCTATGTCAAAGACTTTTCGATCCTCCCATTGTCGGGCGCCAATTGTAATACCGATGATCTCTTTGTTTTGACGTTGCCCAATCGGTAGTGCTATGTAAGGAGCCTGGCCCACAGCCCACCATGGAATAAAACTAATGGCCATAATTGCATCAGCTGTAGCGCTATATAGAACATCATTTATTGCCTGACGACAGTTGGCAGGACCTTCTTTGATGGCTTTCTGATAGAGTGGATTATCTAAATTGGGGTCATATGTTAGCGCATCTTCTAATCGGTTAATTCCGTATGGGTGATGTTGATCCCTCATGCGATAAAACTGAACAAGCTCTTTGAAGGTTGAAGGGGTTTGGCCATTACCCCATCGAGCAAGAAACTGGTTCATATCATTTTGAATTTCTGTTGAAGAAATACATTTGTAATGGGTATCTATCATTTTAAGTGGTACTTCTACAATTTTTATATTCACTTCCTTGCAACAACGGATTAGTTGTTTAAGGCAAGACTTTTGTTCTAGATCGAACCCTTCGTTAGGTATAAGCAATGCAATACGTATTGGTGTTTTTTCTTCGCCAAGAACGGAGAGCAAGTCAAAATCTTGCGGACAGTGATCTGTCATAGGATCTTCTAAATCAGGCCCAGCCATATATGAAAGTAGCCGAGCTGCATCTTCAACATTTCGAGCTAGGGCGCCAGGTGTATCTAAAGAGTGAGAAATTGGAACAATACCTGTTCTTGAAATTAGCCCGACTGTTGGCTTTGCACCAACAACGCCGCATGCTAGTGCCGGGAAAATGATACTTCCATGTGTTTCCGTACCTACTGCAGCATCGCAAAAGCCAGCTGCAACAGCAATTGCGGAGCCTGAGCTAGAGCCGCCTGGAGTCAAGCGTTCACTGATAGGATTGATTCCTTGGCCGCCTAGTTCAGAATAGCCCATTGGCATTGTTGTGCTAACGAAACCCGCCATTTCGCTCATTGTTGTTTTACCAAATGGGTGAACTCCCTTGGAGCGAAGTTTTTGAATACAAAAGGCATCTCCCTCATTTTTGAGGGCTTTGAAAGCCATAGAACCCGCAGTAGCTCTTAGTCCATCGATGCAAATATTATCTTTTACTAATACATGCCAGTTTGCTTGTGGATTGGGTTTTCGCCATTGAGCAATGGCATGCAGCTCCCAATTAAGTTCTCTAATTCGTTTTTCGATAATTTCAGCGGTGAGTGCAGGGCCTTTGTAGAGTCGTTGCATCATGGTTATTTCCCCAGTGATTTTTCTCTAGTGTGGCAGGAGTATGGGTCAATAACAAGATGGGAATAGTGCTTATTTTCTTTGATTTTGTACGAGGATTGAACAAAACTCCTCAACCTTAACGACTTGAGTGCCAAATTTTTTTGCTTTACCTCGAGCTTTCAGGACCTTTTTATCTTTGCTGACTAAATACATCGCTTGGGAAAGGCGAGCCAGTGCGAAAAACTTATCATCATCACCATCGCGGCAGAAACGCTCTTCTGGCAGAGGGGCGTTAATAATTTGGGAGTTCTTAATCCAAAGATTTAAAATATTTTTTTGTTCATCATCACTCAAATTAAACATTTTTCGCGATAAAACATCCGCGAGTTCACAAAACGTTTCTGCGTGACCAATAAGTTGAATTGATCCGTCTTCTAAAGCTTTTGCAATTGGGGAGACTTTACGATCTTTAAATACCCAAAGATCCATGAGTACATTGGTATCAAGAACGCAAAATATAGAAATATGAGAGCAAGACGCCTCAAAGGGAATTTGAGGCGTCTGTTGAAGTAGCTTTATATAGTTTGCTTTTTGCTCGCTATTCATCGTAAAAGGTCACCAACTGCGCGAGCTTCATCAATTAATTCATTTTGAGTGATGAACAAGCGGCGACGAACCTCTGATGTGAGAGGCAAGTCACCAATAATTTTATAGTCTGCATTACCAGGACAGAAACAGGGGAAACCAAAAACTAAGCCCTTTGGAATGCCATAACTGCCATCAGATGCGACTGCCATGGTGACCATGCGACCGTTACTACCCATGATCCAGTCGCGCATATGATCAATAGCAGCAGATGCGGCAGATGCAGCAGAGGAAGCGCCACGAGCTTTAATTATTTGACCGCCTCGAGTTGCGACATTTTTCACAAACTCTTCCTCCCATGCAGCATCCCAAGCGCCCGTTACTCGTTTGTTGTTGTACCGTAAGAAGCGAAGATCGGGGTACATAGTGTTGCTATGATTGCCCCAAACAAAAAGTTGTTCTACACCAGAGACGGGAACTTCAAGCTTTTCGGCGACACGAGCCATAGCGCGGTTTTGATCTAAACGCATTAATGCAGAGAAGCATTCTTCTTTTAGATCAGGAGCATTACGCATGGCAATCAAGGTATTGGTATTGCAAGGGTTGCCTACAACTAAAACACGAACATTGCGATCGGCACGTTCATTTAAGGCTCTGCCCTGGCGTTGGAATATTTCACCATTGGCTCGTAATAGATCAGCGCGATCCATGCCGTCCTTACGTGGCATTGCACCAATCATGAAAACACAATGAGCGCCATCAAAAAGAGACTTTTCATCTGTGTGTGCAGACATTTCTGCTAACGTAGGAAATGCACAATCGGACAATTCCATCATAGTGCCCTTTAGGCGTTGTTGACTCTCGGGCGTATTACGAGCAAGTAAACGCAATTCAATCGGTTGTTCCGGACCAAAGAGTTGTCCAGAAGCAATGCGGAAAAGCAAGGAGTAGCCAATATTGCCACAAGGTCCAGTAATCGCAATACGAATCGGAGCTGTCATGATTTATGTCCAGAGAATAGAAAGATTTTCCAATTATAGAGTTGAATGACTTGGACAACCAAGCTTCGTTAAGACTTCTTAGGGAGAATGCTGATTTAATTTAACGTGCGGGTGGAGGAGGTGAGATTCGAACTTGCGGAAGTTGTCAATATTTATAGGTGATTTTTTACCCCCTCTACTTTAAAATCAAACTGTTTCGTAACGTCCTTTGCTTTGTAGAAATGAAGTCATCTTTTTTTGCCTCTTTAATACTTTTATCTTTTGTTGGTTCTGTTTGTGCTCAACCTTTCGTAGCTCCCTCTGCTCGCTCAGCAGAGGACTTGGGTTGGAAGGCCGGTGAGGTGGCACCAAGCCCCTTAGCTCCTCGCTACACGAATCCAACTTTTAAGACGAAACCTGAGGCAGAAGAAGCTAAACGAGTGGCGCAGGAAGAGTTAAAGCGTTGTCAAAAAATTCGTCTACACCAAAAAGCCCTGTGTAATGAGAAGCTTTTGGTTAATCAGTGCATGGGCAAGGTAGAAAAGGTTTTAAGAGAACGTGAGCGACTTGCTAACCAATTAGTTCGGACGGCTGATCATCAAATCAGAATTTTTACAACACAAGAAAAAAAGAAAAAGTCGAGTGTTGGACGGGATCTGATGCCTCAAAAACGAGGAGATATTTCAGAAAAGATTGCTAAGAGTAATAAAAAACTCAAAGTACAAGAAGAGCGCAAGCTTCAAGAGCAAGCTAATGTAGAGGCATTTAACGCGAAGCAAATTGAAAACGAGGCTCGCAAAGAAAAGTTAGCTAAAGAGGCCGCTAAACGAAAGGCGGACCGTCAAGAGCGCCAAGCACGCTATGAAAAAGAGCGTCGTGAACGAGAAGAAGCTCAACGTCGTCAAGCTGAAAGTAATCAAAAGTCAGGCGTATTGTTTTAGCTCGGATACTATTGGATAATGAAAAAAGAACTGAAAACGGCAATCGAGAAAACGTTTGCTGAAGATGGTCCGCTGTGTCAGCACATTGAAGGCTTTAAACGTCGAGATAGTCAAGTGGAATTTGCTCAGGCAGTAGCAAATGCCATAGTAGAACGTGAGACGGCTGTAGTTGAAGCAGGAACTGGTACGGGGAAGACTTTCGCGTATTTGATTCCAGCCATTTTATCGGGTTCCAAAACGATCGTTTCAACTGCAAGTAAAACACTTCAAGATCAGCTTTTTAATAAAGACGTTAACCTTATTCAGCAAGCACTAGGGCGATATGTGACCGTTTCCGTTTTAAAAGGGCGGGCTAATTATCTTTGTAAGTTTCGTTTAGAACGCCTCATTCAATCCGGATTGTTACCAGAGCGTACGAGTGGCCCCAAGCTTGACAAAATCCGTCAATACGACCGCTTGTCAACAACGGGAGATATTAATGAGATTAAGGGAATTGCGGAGTCCGATCCACTGTGGCCGTTAGTGACGAGTACACGTGAAAATTGTTTAAGTAATAAGTGTCCTCACTATGAAGAGTGCTTTTTAACTCAAGCTCGTCGAAAGGCGCTCGAAAGCGACGTCGTTGTTGTTAATCATCACTTATTTTTAGCGGATTTAAGCCTAAAAGATGACAGCATGGGAGAGCTCTTACCTGCTGCAGACTTGGTTATTTTGGATGAATCTCATAAGTTAGCAGATATTGGTATCGACTATTTTTCGGAGATGTTTTCTCTACGAGAAGTATCTGATTTTTCGGAAGATGCTCGTCGTGTTGCTAAGGCTTATGCTGCATCAGCCCTTCGATGGGATGATGAGTTTACTATTCTTAAAAAGGCTGTTTTAGATTTCCACGAAGCTTTTAGCTTCAATTTGCACTTGGAACCTGATACAGAAATTGAAATTGCCTCTATAGAAAGTTTTGCTGAAGAAATCAAAGAACCAATGGCTAACTTGGTCACGATTTTGGGAAAAATTAATAAATATTTTTCAGATCTGTCTGGTCATAATGAAGAACTTGATTTAATGGGGCAACAGGCAACAGAATTATTGGGCAGACTGCAATCCTGGGAGCGTATCTTCCAGTCTCCCGAGATTGTAAAGACTGTCAATGGAACCCCTTCAGTTTTATGGTTACGCTACACGGAGCAAAATGTTATTTTTGCAAATACTCCCTTAACTCTTGCAGAAAGCTTTAGAAAGGCACGATCTGCTATGGATTGTGCTTGGGTATTTACGAGTGCAACGATTTCAACAAAAAATAGTGATAATCAAAATAACTTTTCCTATTTTTTGAGTGAACTTGGTTTACCGTCAGAAACGCAAACGTATTCGTGGCCCAGTCCTTTTGATTATGAGCTTCAAGGGCGCCTTTACTTGCCTAAAAATTTGCCTGGGGTATTTGAAGAGGATTTCCCAGAAGCACTCGTTGAGGCAACCTGGCCATTGCTACAAAAGACACAAGGAAGAGCATTTTTCCTATGCACCAGCTTTAGAACGATGGATCGTGTTGCAGAGTGCTTAAGAGCTCGTATGGGGGCAAATTTTACGTTGTGCGTTCAAGGTGAAAGCCCAAAGACAGAGCTGTTGCAGCGCTTTAAGTCGGCTAGTAATGCCGTTCTTGTCGGCTCGATGAGTTTTTGGGAGGGCGTTGATATGAAAGGCGATGCCCTGCAATTGGTTGTCATTGATAAGTTACCATTTGCTCAATTTGATACGCCAGTGGCGAGAGCAAGAAAGCAGTGGCTTGAGCAACAGAAAAAGAATCCTTTCGTGTGTCATCAGTTGCCAGAAATGATTACCACGCTTCGTCAAGGTGTTGGCCGTTTGATTCGTAGTGAAAAAGATTATGGAGTTGTCGTTTGTGGCGATAATCGACTAATAGAGAAACGCTATGGCGCTATGGTCATAAAGAGCCTTCCACCCATGATTCGAACACAAGATTTTGCACGAGTTTATTCATTCTTGGATAACCCTTACGAGGCTTATTAATGGCGACTAGAATCCAAGTCGGTAAAACTTGGTGGGGACAAGCTTGGCTAAAAGCGTTGGAAGGGTGCGATTATGCTAATCGCTTGCCCCGTGGCAAATCCTATTTTGTGCATGGACGAGTTGAGTTCCGTGGAGTTGATTCAGAAAGTCATTGCTTGGAGGCATTCGTTCACGGCTCGGCCTACGCGCCATATGTAGTGAATTTAGGACTAAAGCCCTTTACTCAACAAGAGTGTTCTCGCTTACTCGATAGATTGTGCTCAGATTCGCTGCTTTTAGCACAACTTTTAGATGGCGAATTGCCCTCAGAAGTAGCACAAATCTGCAATGAGTTAGGTATTGAGCTCTTTCCTAACTCATCTCGAGACCTCACGATGCTGTGTACTTGTCCAGATAGTGCACATCTCTGCAAACATATTGCGGCATTTATCTACTTTTTGGCAGATGTTATTGATGCAGATCCTTTTGTTCTTTTTAAGATCCGTGGGTTAGATTTAGTTCATGCGTTAAAAGCAAAAGGGGTATCCCTTGAAGAGAGTGTCAAAGAGAAGCCACTAACGCTAGAGCAGCTTTTAGAGCCGATCCGTTCTTTACCTCTGAAAGTGACACCTGACGAGCGGTTAACATTAGCGACCTTACCCCTAAAATCACTCAAAGCAATGGGTAGCACATTGCTCGATTTGTTGCCTCAAACCATCGTTCAATCAAATGCAAAAGATCTCAGAGATTGGCTTAAGAACACTTTAAAGCGGAATATAGACAAACTCAAAGTTCTTGATGAATCACGGTGGCAACGTCAGCAGGAGTTAGAGCTCTCTCAGTGTTCGTCTCTGTCTCCCTTTGTGCAAACCGCGGATTGTTTAAATGTAAAAACGAGTCTCTCTTTAACTTTAAATGATCAGACTTTTGCATTTGAGTTGACAAAACAGCCATCAACGCAAGATCGACTCTTGCAAGCTCTTTGGTTTGTTGCTCCCAAAGAGGAGAAACAGTTACCGTCATCAACCCAAGGTTTGCGAGTTGTTTTTGATTTGGCTGCAAGATTTTATGCGGCACGGGCTTTTGTGCCTTGTGTTGTGCAAAGTCCAGTGGGCGGAGAGGACGCGTTACCGCAAGTTTGGATGATACCCTCTTTAAGTCAGGCTGAGACACAGAGAGTTTTTGAACAGTATTTAAATGCTGTCAAAAGTTCATTAGCAGATTTATTTAAGACTCAACTTAAGTCATTAAGTGAGGCTGATCAGGCCTTTCTACTTTTAACGGGAGCATTAACAACACTGCACTCCATGTTAGGGCTTGATGTGGATGAGTCCGATATCTTTAAGATTCTCATTGCTCACCCAACTTATGAAGTTGTTAAAGCGCCCAAGCAAATTGGACAAGCTTTAGCTCAGTACTTTCGAGTATTAAATTTAGGGCGAGCTTATCCATGGCAACCATTAATTAAGCTAACAAGTTTAAAGGATGGCGTAGTCTCTGTAGGCTTTGGTGTCTTGCATAGAGGACAAAATTCAAAGCCTGTGCTACTAAAGGCCTTGCTCGGCCAGGAGCTTTATCGTCATGATAGGTTGGCGGCTTTAAATATTCTTAGAACATTGGCAGAACTGTATGAGCCATTTGATCAACTGGCTCGAGAAGGGAAGAACCTGAAAATCGAACGCAAGGCTTTGGCTGAGTTTATGTTTGAGATAACACCGTATTTGACACTATTAGGTGTAAAGGTGTTGATGCCAACGAGTCTTAAACGTTTTATTTCTCCCAAGTTGGTGGCACGTGCTTCTTCAGATGAGAGCTTTAGTAAAAAACTCTTAGGCTTAGAAGCATTGTCAGACTTTAACTGGGAGGTTGCGTTAGGGTCGAAGTCTCTGAGTAAGGAGGAATTTCAATCATTAGTTGAACATGCGGGAGAATTAGTCTACAACGGAACAGATTACGTTTATATTGATCCGGTTGAAATTCAAAAGATTCAAGAAAAGCTTGAACATCCGTCCGAGCTCACATCTGTACAAAAACTTCAAGCAGTTCTCTGTGGTGAGGTCGATGGGGTACCTGTTCTTGGAACAGAGGCTTTATTGCAGAAACTTAAAGCACTTACGGAAGTATCTTTAGTGAAGGCTCCTGCCAGTCTGAAAGCAAGTCTTCGTCCTTATCAAGAAAGGGGCTATTCCTGGTTAGTTAAAAATTTAACTTTAGGAATGGGGGCTTTAATTGCGGATGATATGGGACTTGGGAAAACTCTTCAAGTGATTGCGGCAGTAACACACCTTAAAGAAGCAGGAGAACTTGAAAAAGAAAAAGTTCTGGCGGTTGTTCCCACTACATTGTTAGTGAATTGGCAAAGAGAAATTGCAAAATTTTCTCCCCAACTCAAAGTAGCACTTTATCACGGACCTAAACGAGAGTTACCAACGGATAATTATGATGTGCTTTTAACAACCTATGGTACTGCACGTATGGATGTTGAAGAGTTAAAGCACATGCACTATCGCCTTATGATTATTGACGAAGCGCAAGCAGTAAAAAACAGTACCTCTTCGCAAACAAAAGCTCTGAAAAGCCTAAAAGCAAGGCAAGTGATTGGTATGTCAGGAACACCCGTTGAAAATCGTCTGATGGAATACTGGTCAATATTTTCTTTGGTTCAACCGAAATTATTAGGAACACAAAAGGATTTTAAGGAGCATTTTGCTCGTCCGATTGAGGCTGATCGGGATCCAAACACAATTGATGCATTTAGAAAATTGACTGCGCCCTTCATGCTTCGTCGTTTAAAGACCGATAAAAGTATTATCGCTGATCTACCAGAGAAACTTGTTCAGGATCAATTTACCTCTTTGCGCCAAGATCAGGCAGTGCTTTATGAAAAATTCCTTAAAGAGACGTTGGAAAAGATTGAAACAGCCATTAAAAAGGCAAAAGAAAGCAGAGAAGATACTCGGATTGTTCAGCGTGGTTTGGTTTTAAAGCTCATGACAGGCTTAAAACAAATTTGTAACTCCGTATCTCAATTCCAAAAAACGGATTCGCCTTATCCTGACTCTGGTAAAGGGGATATGCTCATTGATTTAGTTGAGCGCTCTTTTGATGCAGAGCGCAAGGTTTTAATCTTTACGCAGTACCGAGAAATGGGAGAACGTTTGCAGACGTGGCTTAAATCAACGTTGGGTGAAGAGGCACTTTTTTTGCATGGTGGCGTGACAGTTAAAAGGCGTGCTGAAATGGTAGATGCTTTTCAAAATACCCCTCAAACACGCGTTATGATTTTATCCCTGAAGGCAGGAGGAACAGGGCTTAATCTAACTCAGGCTTCTACAGTCATTCACTATGATCTTTGGTGGAACCCTGCAGTTGAAGCTCAAGCAACTGATAGAGCTTATCGTATCGGTCAAAAGCGCGATGTATTAGTTTATCGTTTCATAACGAAAGGCACGTTTGAAGAGCGTATCAATGAGATGTTAATGAGTAAGCGAGAATTAGCTGATTTAACGGTTGCCACGGGAGAGTCTTGGGTAGGAGAGTTGCCGGTTAATGAGCTAAAGAACTTGTTTAAGTTAGAGCAATGATTGTTTTTATGGCGTCCTTGTCACTAATACAAGACCCATATTGGAAGCCATAGTCGCTTTAAAGAAAGGAGGAGTTTTTGGTGCTCCTCCTTGCACATTGAATTAAAAGTCACTGAACTAAACGCGATAAACAAACTTGTCTTTACGCGGAGGGGTAGCAGGATAATCACCCGCAATATAACCTAAAATACAGTGACCAATACCGACATAATCTCCTTTAATACCTAATTGCTTCAAAAGAGCTTTGCCGTATTCCGTTTCAAATTCTTGGCGTGCTCGGTGAATCCAGCAACTACCCAGCCCCTCAGCGTGAGCTGCATTCAATAAGTTTCCCATGACCAAAGCGCCATCTTCAACATAACTTGCTACAGTACGATCGGCTAGTACAACTAAAACAACGGGTGCGCCGTAGAAAGGATCAGAGTCTGGTTTTCCGCAAATTTCAGCATTAATCCGAGAAAGTTCGTCTCGAACTTTTTTATCTGTGATAGCCAAAATAATTGCAGATTGCTTACCCATACCATTTGGAGCATAAGTGCCAGCTTCTAGAATGCGGTCCAACACGTCGGCAGGGACAGGATCCGTTTTGTAGTTACGGATAGAGCGGCGAGTAAGAAGATTCTGCATAGCAATATTTTGCATGATAAAACTCCTTTCTTAGTGAGATGTTTTGAGTACTATTGTAGGCGTACTTCAAAAGTTTCGGAAAGAAAAAGGAGCTAGAATCTAGCTCCTTTACCTACTATAGCGGTATAGCGTTTACTCTATCGTTCGTTCTCGATTTTTGTTAGCATCCAAAACGCGTTGGATATCGCCATCTAACTCTGTTAATCCCAATTCTTTATAGCAACGTTGAATAAGCTTCAAAGCATCATCGGAGTACGGAGTTTGTTGGAACTGACGAACTACGTTTTGAGCTCGGTCAATTGCTGCAACATAAGCATAACGTTCAAAGTAAAATTCTGCTACTCGAAGTTCGTGGCGAGCTTGTGCCAAAACCAGCTCGTGCATACGACGGCGGGCTTCTGGGGCGTAACGGCTATCAGGATAGCGCTGAGCTAATTCCTTGAATGTATCGAAAGCTGTACGAGCTGCTTCTGCATCACGCTCTGAGATGTCTTGCTTAAAAAGGTTAGAGAATAAACCGTTCGGTTCATTCAACGTAGCCAATGCCTTTAAGTAAAGAACATAATCACTATTTTCGTGATTAGGATACTGCTTTAAGAAGCGATCACAAGCAGCGATGGCTTGAGCCGGTTCGCCGTCACGCCAATACACGTAAGCTAATTCGATTTGAGCTTGTTGCGCATAGCGACCAAACGGATAACGAGACTCCAGTTTAGAATAGTAGTCTTGAGCAAGCGTCCAGTCGCCATCGTCCGTGGCGGTACGAGCTTCGTCATAGAGGCGTTTAGCATCCCAATCGGCCGTAATATCGGTTTCAACCACATTACAAGCGGTTAAGGAACCTGCCAAAAGGGCGAGAGCCACAATTTTTGTGGCGCGACTGCGCAAATGTTGTAAAGTTAATGCCATTGGATATCTGCTCGAAAAAAGATACAGTATCCTTGGATTATAACCAAATCATGTCGTGTCAACAGGGTTTCTATTGACACAATAGTTAAGGAAAAGAATACATGTCTCAACTCTACGACGAGGCGAATGTTTATATGGCTCCCGATGATGCAATGGGGGAGCGTTTAGATAAAGTGTTGGCTCAGTTGATGCCATCCATTTCCCGAGCTCGTCTTCAATCTTGGATTGAAGAGGGTGCAGTGACCCTGAATGGGGAAGTTGCAACAAAAATTCGTCAAAAGGTTAGTGCTGGTGACGAAATTGAAGTCGTTGCCCAACCCTCACCAGAAGAATTAGCGTTTAAACCTGTTGAAATGGATTTAGACGTGGTTTATGAAGATGAAGATATTCTAGTTGTGAATAAACCTGTGGGGTTGGTTGTGCATCCTGCTGCAGGTCACTGGGATGATACGCTTTTAAATGGGTTGCTATTTAGAAATCCTGAGTTAAAGAATTTACCTCGCGCTGGGATTGTTCATCGTCTAGATCGTGATACGTCGGGTTTAATGGTAGTGGCTAAAACACTTGAAGCTCAAACCGATTTAATTCGTCAGCTTCAAGCTCGCACAGTGAAACGTGAGTACTGGGCAATTGTGCATGGTCGTGCGCCAGAGGCGGGATACGTCGATGAACCGATTATGCGAGATCCTCGATCACCGATGCGTTTTTGCGTGGGACAAGGGCCTCGTAGCAAGGAAGCGAAGACACATGTTCGTCTTGTGGATGCAGCATTTGTTCCAGGAGCGGGTCAAACACCCTTGACAGTTTCCTGGGTGGCTTGTCGACTGGATACTGGTCGTACGCATCAAATTCGAGTTCATATGCAATGGGCAGGTTTGCCGTTGTTAGGAGACCCAGTTTATAAAGGCAAATTGGGTAAACTACCGTCGGACTCGCCCTTGTCGATGATGAGTCGACAGGCTTTGCATGCCTCTCGATTAGGTTTGGTACATCCTCGCTTGAGGGAGCACATGGAGTGGTTCGTACAGCCTCCAGAGGATATGATTGAATTAATGGATACACTTGGATTTGGTCCGTGGGACGAACCAGTGTCTGTGTTTAAGGAATAAGAAATGATTGATGATACAAGTAAGCCAGCTTTAGAAATATTACAGCCGGATTGGGACAAGATTTGCCCAACTAACGTTGATGCATTAATGACTTTGCGAGCCGGAGGTGTTTCCTCTGGCCCATTTGGTGATAAGACAGGGGTCGGTGGTTTTAACGTTGGCGCGTATTGCGGTGATGTTGACTTTTGCGTGAAAATGAATCGTCAACTAGCCTCTCAATTAGTTCCATCAGATCCAAAGTGGCTCAAACAAGTTCATGGTACAACCGTCGTTGATGCAGAAGACGCAGCTCCAGAAGTTGAAGCAGATGCCAGCACATCAGTGACGCCAGGTGTTGTCTGCGTTGTTCAGGTGGCCGATTGCTTACCCGTTTTGATCGCAGAAAAAACAGGCAAGGCCGTGGCGGCAGTTCACTGCGGTTGGCGTAGTCTTGCTGATGGCATTTTGCAGAAAACGATTGCTCGTTTAAATGAACGCTTAGGCGGCGATCACAACTATATTGCTTGGATGGGACCGCGAATTGGCGATGAGGATTTTGAGACGGGTGTTGAAGTTCTCGATGCAATGCAAAAATACTTGCCCAATGCTCAAGAGGCATTTAAGTCTGTTGGTGAAGGTAAATACTTAGCATCTTTGACTGGTTTGGCAACGCAAGCTTTATCACAAGTAGGCGTTACAGAGGTTGTTAAAGCACGCCATTCGACTTATGCAAATGCGGATTTTTTCTATAGTTTCCGTCGTGATGGCAAAACGGGTCGCCATGCAGTCATGATTTGGATAAAAGGAGAAGCTTAATGAGTCGAATTCCCCGAGTGGGCTTTGTGTCCATGGGTTGTCCCAAAGCTTTAGTGGACTCTGAACGAATCATGACAACGTTGCGAGCCGAAGGCTATGAGCTTGTCGGTTCTTATCATGATGCAGACCTCGTTATTGTCAATACTTGTGGTTTTTTGAATGAAGCCGTTGCCGAAAGCGTAGAGGCGATTCAAGAGGCGATGCGTGAAAATGGTCGTGTGATTGTGACGGGATGTTTAGGTGCGAAAAAGCACCTAGATGGATCCATGTATTTGGATGATGTTTGTCCGAATGTTCTGGGTATCACAGGGCCGGGGGAATTCGATAAGGTTGTCAATTTAGTACATCAGCATTTGCCTAAGCCTCATGACCCATTCTTTGATTTAGTACCTAAAGCAGGTATTAAGTTGACCCCTAAACATTACGCTTATCTCAAGATTAGTGAGGGCTGTAATCACCGCTGTGCTTTTTGCATTATTCCTCAATTACGTGGTCCTTTAATTAGTCGCCCAGTCGGAGAAATCCTTCGTGAGGCTAAGCTCTTAAAAGCCCAAGGTGTTAAAGAATTAATGGTGATTAGCCAAGACACTTCAGCCTATGGTCTTGATCGCAAGTATGGGATTGATTTTACCGATAGTGGTAAGGCAGTTCGTGCCAAACTTTTAGATTTAGCAAAAGAATTAGGTGATCTCGGGATGTGGATTCGTATGCACTATGTGTACCCTTATCCTCATGTTGATGCAGTGGTTGAGCTGATGGCAGAAGGTAAGATTTTGCCTTATCTTGATATTCCATTCCAACATGCACATCCTCGAGTGCTCAAGTCAATGAAGCGACCGGCTAGTACTGAAAAGACGCTTGAGCGTATTAAAGCATGGCGATCAATTTGTCCTGACTTAACGATTCGATCTACCTTTATTGCTGGTTTCCCTGGTGAAACGGAAGATGAGTTTAAGTATCTTCTAGACTTCTTGCATGAAGCTCAATTGGATCGTGTGGGTTGCTTTGCCTATTCTCCTATTGAAGGTGCTCCCGCTAATGAGTTACCGGGAGCTTTGCCTGATGAAGTTCGTGAAGAGCGTCGTGATCGCTTTATGGAAGTGCAAAGTAAGATCTCTGCAGAGCGATTAGCTCGTAAGATTGGTCAAACTTTACCTGTTATCATTGATGAGTGCGAAGACGAAGATGGAGTAGCTATTGGTCGTACTACAGCAGATGCTCCAGAAATTGATGGCATTATCTATGTAACAACAGATGGTCATTTAGAGCCAGGTGATATTGTTAATGTTCGTGTGACGGCTAACGAAGAATATGACTTAGTGGGCCGACACGTTCCTTAATGGAGCAGTATATGCAATGGGCAACGATTAAGCGTTTGGTAACGCGAGCCGTATTGGTTGGCGCAGCGCTTGTCGTTGCCATTGAAAGCTATTACGTAGGTCAGGTTGTTTATTATGCCTATGAGCCAATATCGACCTCTTCCTACATAGAAAGCGAGAAAGAACGTTTAGGAAAGGTTCTTCACTATCCGGTTAAACTCAATCAGATGAGCAACAACATTATTCGTTGCGCAATTTCAGCAGAAGACTTTCACTTTCCTAAGCACGGTGGCATTGAGTGGAATTCAACTTACCGAGCTTTTATTAATAATGTTTTTTATGATCGTAGCGCGCCAGGTGGATCTACGATTAGTCAGCAAACTGTCAAGAATTTATTCTTATCTCACGAAAAAAGTTATTTTCGTAAAGCTCAAGAAATCTTTCTTACCTTAGTGATGGAATCAACTTGGAGTAAGGGGCGGATTATCGAAGCCTACTTGAATGTTGCAGAGTTTGGTCAGGGTATTTTTGGTGTAGAAGCGGCAGCTCGCTACTATTTCGGGACACATGCTAAGGATCTCACAGAGTGGCAATCTGTTTGGTTGGCAGCGATATTAACGAATCCTCGATACTATCAAAAACATACGACACCGAAACTAAGAGCGCAAATGTGGCGCATTGCCAAGAATCTAGATAATTATGAGATTCGAAGAATTAACAATCAAATGAAGTAGTGTTAAGCATCAAAAAAGCGGAAGAAACTCTTCCGCTTTTTTGATCTAAATATGTTTAGAGTTGCAGTATCGACGACGATACAGCCAGATTAATAGCAGTCCATAAATGGCAAACTGAACAAGGTTTGCAGTAATTAGCGGAAGGACTTCAAGAAGGTTTGCTCCTTCTTGACTCGCAAATAAAACTGCACGACAAGCAGGAGTAGTCGGCAATATCCAGGCAAAGGGGATGACCCACGTAGCAAAGTTCTCAAAAGGGAAAACAAGGCCCGACAAAAATAATGACGGAGCTGAAGCCAAAACCATGCCGGCGGCATAGTGGTTTGTTCCCATTGCTAATGCTAGAGCCATAGCTGCGGCAGTAATGGCTAAGCTAAACGCTGCAATACCCAGGATAGAGGCGGGGAAATTGAGCATCGTAGGCATGCCTAAAAGCCATAGCCCCAACCCTTCTAGAATGAGTGACCAGGCAAAGGCAATAATGAAAAATCCAGTAAATACGGCAGAGAAGTTTTTTCCATTTAAAAACACACGTCTAGCAAAGCTTTTTTCGTGTCTTTGTTCAGCCCAGCCACCTAAACAGATACCAATGCCAAAAAACATGACAGCCTGCACAATCACTACGGCGACCATTGGCACTAAGTACACACCATAACCGGAGATGTTGTTATAGAGGTCTTGAGAGACAAATGATGGACCCTTCATACTCATCTTTTTGACAGCCAATGGATTAAGGCCCTCTGCAACTAATCGCTTTGCAGCTTCCTTAATATTTTCTTGGCCAACAACGAGTTGAGTCATTGCTGCAACTGCTCGGCCTTTCACTGGAAAGGCACCGTTAGAAAAGACGCTCACAGCACTAGGGGTACCACGGCGAATGTCTGCCTCAAAGTCAGGAGGAATAACAATCATGACATCAAACTTAGCCAGATGGAAATCTGCTTGAGCTTGACTGAAATCAGATGTCACGCTCTCTGGGAAAATCATTGGAGTACTAATGAGCTCGTCAGTCAAATCCCTAGACATTTTAGACTGGTCCATATCCACAATCGCCGTATGAATCTGAGTAATGGCTTGATTGCTATATGGAATTGAGTAAAACACCAGATAAAAGAACGATGCAAACGAAAAAATCAAGAACGTATGACGATTGGATATGACGCGTTTGACTGTTTGCAATGCCAATTGGAGGAAAGCTAGCATTTGTTATTCTCCTCACGAATAGCAAGATGCATTTGACGTCCCATTGCTGGTATTCCAAGTAAAGCATAAATGAGTCCAAACACTCCAAGCTTGGCCAGCGGAACTAAAGAAACAAAGAAAGGAGAATTTAGCATCCATTGTTGACTTTGGAATTCGACATAATGCGTCAATGGGAAGATTTGAGAGAAAATGACAACCCAATGTTGCATAGCATCAAATGGAAAGGAAAAACCGGTAAAGGGGAAAATGGGGGCAATATAGCCAACGCAAAAGCTCGTAGCAACAATCCAACCAGCCTTCATAGCAATTCCCATGATAAAAACTGGCAGCAATGCAATAACAGCCATTAAAAACGCCAATCCCATCACCCAAAAAAGGATTGAACCTTGGGCAAACCACTCACAATATCCGGCAAAGTAGGCAATGAATAACGCACCAAGCATAGAGTAGTACGCCCACCACGGTAAGAGTTTTCCAATAATGGCCCTAGTGGTGCTACCACCAGCAGTTTTAATCCAGTCATAAACCGATTGATTCTGCCACTCAGAGCTCAGTCGAGTAACAATGACAAGGGCTAATCCAAGATGTAGCAGACCGGGAATTAGTACTGGCAATAGATAGGCTTGGAAGTTAAATGCAAGATTGCCAAAGGTGACAGCTTGTACATTCATTAATCCCAGGGCTCTATCGGCTTGCTTATGGTTAGCACCGGCAGAAAGTGCAAGTTTTTTGGCGGATTCAACCGTGAACTGCCCTAGTGCTGTTTTAATATCCAGTTCAAGGGTGACGGCTACCGCGTAGAGTGATTTAGGGAAATAGCCTTCAATTGCTAAAGAATCAGGACGAGATAGATGAGCACTCCAGTTGTGAGGGACGGTCAGGTAAGCGTAGATTTCCCCTCGCTTAACGGCGGCTTTCGCCTCCTCTGGGGATGTCATAGAAACAAGTTTTGCACTGGGCAAAGCATCTAATTTATGGGCGAATTCATAAGAGGCGGGGGAGTGATCGAGATCCACAAAGCCTACAGGCAATTCACGTAAATAGCCTTCATTGAAAATGCCCATTAAGAGCACGCACCAAACTACAGGCATCACCATAAACATGGTAATGAGCCATGGTAAAGACAGTGACAAGCGGACTTCGCGTTTGGCTACGGCAAAAATGTCAGAAAGGACAGACATGCAACTTGCCTTTATCGAGCAACGATCACGCTCATGCCGGGACGAAGGTTCATGATTGGCTCAACAGGCCGAGCGCGAACTTCGAACGTGCGGAGGTCAAAACCTGTGCTTTGACGGGTAGCCCGCCATGTCGCATAGTCGGCTCTTGGGTTGATAAAGTAGACCTTAAAGTCATAAGTTTTATCCCCTAAGGCTGGGATTTTTGCTTTAAGAATGGCACCCTTAACCACAGTTTTCATATGGTCTTCACGAATGTTAAATGTGGCCCATTGATTAGTTAAGTCAACAATGGTTGCCATTGGGATCCCTGCAGCGGCAATTTCTCCCTCTTCGACAAATAAGCGAGAAACTTCACCAGCAATAGGAGAGATGACATTTTTCTCATTGACTAGACTTTGAACTTGTTCCACGCCCCCCATTGCTTGCTGAGCTTTGGCTTGAGCAGCGGTTTTTTCTTGTGAACGAGCACCAGTTTTAGCAATTTCAAACTGTTGGGTAGCCATTTGCAAAAGTTCTTTGCTCGAGCGGAAATTAGCAAGTGCCTCATCGTATTTTTGGCGAGAGATTAGGCCATCTTTATAGAGAGCTGCGACTCGATTATAGGTTTGTCGAGCGAGTGTTTCCCCAGCCTTAGCTCGAAGCATTTGTGCTTCGGCAGCCCTGACTTCTTGTGGGCGAGCCCCTTCATCAACCATGTTGCTCATGGCGTCTGCGGCAGTACGTAAGGCTTCAACCTCCTTAAGTTTTGCTTCAACTTCAGGGATTGACAATTCAATTAAGGTTTCACCAATTTTGACATCTTGTCCCTCAACGACAGGTAATGCCTTCACTCTCCCTGTAACCTTGGCTGAAATATCAACGGTTTTTGCTTGAATCATGCCGTAAAAGGGTTCAGGAGTTGGATGTGCCCCCATCCAAAGACCTGCGCCAATTGCAGCAACAACGATTAAGGCACCAGCGCCGAGGAGTAAACTCTTTTTATTTTTTTGATTTAATTGCATTTTTACTTTAACACCACAATATCAGGACGATTCAAAATCGTTTGGTAATCATTCATGAGGCCACTTACGGCATGAAGGTAGCTATAAGCGACAACAAAGCGGTAGCAAGCCAAGCGTTGCGCTACTTCAGCTCCGATCAATTTATTTCGTGCATCATTAACGTCATCAACGGTAGAGAGCCCCTCTTTAAAGCTCTTTTCTCGTAAACGAAGGTTTTCGCGAGCCAAGTCAATCGTACTTGCTGTTAGATCGTATTGTCGAAGGGCATCTTCACTGCGGAGATAGGCAATTTCAACAAGTTTTTTTACTTCGCTACGGGCTTCGGCCTGCGCAGCTTGTGCCTTATTGACTAAAGCTTGAGCGCTACCGACTCGAGCACTACGATCTCGATTGTCCCAAAGGGTGATTTTGACGCCGATGCCAGCAACCCAATCAGGCTCAGGTAAGGTCAAATAATGCTTAATTAAGTTGTAGTGACCGAAGGCGTAAAGTTGTGGATAGAAGGATCCTTTGGCAGCTTTGACTCCCATACGCGCTTGATGCTCTTGAGCATCAATGCCTTTTAAAGTTGGGTTATTCCCGAGTGCTAAATCTTGCCAGTAGGATAAGGATTTAAGATCGCGAGTAATAAAAAGGGGCGTATCTAAATTGCCGATACTTTCACTTTTTAACAATTTATTAAGTTCAGTTTCGGCGATTCTGCGATCTGTTTGGGCTGAAAGAAGCTCTCGCTCAGCTGTATCACGATTGACTTGCGCACTCATGCTCTCGATTTTCGCAATCATACCGGCCTTTTCAAATTTCTTGGCACGGACCAAATCACGATTTTGTTGAGCAAGCATGTCACCACGAAGTTTTTCAACTGAACGGGCTAATTGGACCCCAAAGTATTTTTGGACCAATTCAGTATCAAGTTTTTCTCGTGTTAAATCTAACCCTGCTTGGGCTTGTCGAACGGCCGCTTCGGTAGCCTCTTGTTTGGCACTTATAGCACCACCGGTGTATATCGGCCATATCATATCAACCGAAGCTCGAGGACCGGAAATATCGAGTTCTTTAGCAAAACCAACATGGCTTGGAAGCATACTGCCAATTACGCCTCCAATAGGCGGCATTTGAGAAAGTTGCCCCTTAACACCCCCTAAAGAAACATCGAGTTCAATATCCTTTCGTCCCTCGACTTGTTGGGCATTTAACATGACCTTAGGACCCGATAAAGAGCGAGCTTCCTTAACTTGGAATTGGCGTTGCTCAACGGCGGCTTGATCAATTTTGATCATGTCGGCTCGTTCGTGCATAAGAGCGCGCGCTGTCGCAAAGCTGAGATCTTGTGCCCAACTTTGAGACATAGGGAGTGCCATCACGGTGGCCAGCGCGATAAGTTTGAGTTTATTCATTACAAAAATGTTTTTTCAATAAATAAGGGCGATATTTTAATCGTTGTCAGCTTTTTTGCCGTCAAGAGCATTCATAAAACCTCTAAGGTAGGCTGTACGAGACTCGATGGTTGGCGTAGAAGTCTCTATCTTAAGCTTATTTGCGCCCATCATACGTAACCCACGTCCTTTTTGTAACAATTCTATTAATCGCATAGGCTCAAAATTGGGTTTGTCCACAAAGGTAATAATCATCACGCTTTCCGTAGCCTCGATTCGCTTAATGCCCAAATGTTGGCAGTGAAGACGTAGACGGTGCGTATCAATTAAGGTATTTGCCTCTTGAGGGAGTTTCCCGTATCGATCCCCAAGCGCTTCTCGAACAGCTTCAATCGCAGGGAATGACTCACAACTTGCTAATTCCTTATAAAAGGAGAGACGTTGTTGGACATCCTCCACATAACTGGGTGGCAATAAAGCGGGTGAGTGAAGGTTGATTTCTGCCATGGCTTGGAATGGTTCATCCAAATCAAAATCTTTATTTTGTCGCATGGCCTTTACTGCTCGTTTGAGCATTTGGTTGTAAAGATCATAACCAACAGCAGCGATCTCACCAGATTGATGTTCACCCAATACTTCACCTGCCCCACGAATTTCCAAGTCATGCATGGAAAGATAAAAGCCACTACCTAAATCTTGTAGGTTTTGAATGGCCTCTAGTCGTTTCTGTGCACTGGTTGTAATGGCATCTTTGCCAGGTGTTAATAGGTAGGCATAAGCTTGATGGTGGCTTCTACCCACTCGACCCCGCAATTGGTGGAGTTGAGCCAAACCGAATTTATCTGCACGATGCATAATGATTGTATTGGCAGTAGGAACGTCAATACCAGTTTCGATGATCGTTGTACAAAGCAAGACGTTGTAACGCTGCTGATAGAAATCACGCATGACCGTTTCCAACTCTCGTTCACTCATTTGACCATGACCGACAACAATGCGAGCTTCAGGGACAATGTTTGCTAGTTGTTCCCTTCTATTTTCAATAGTCGAAACATCATTGTGTAAGAAGTACACTTGGCCACCACGATTGAGCTCACGCATGATTGCTTCTCGGATAACATCGTTACTTTCTTTTCGAACAATGGTTTTGATGGTTAGGCGTTTTTCTGGAGCTGTAGCAATCACAGAAAATTCGCGAATCCCTTCAAGACTCATGGCTAACGTTCGAGGAATTGGTGTTGCTGTTAAAGTTAACACATCAACTTCTGCACGAAGTTTTTTAAGCATTTCTTTTTGACGAACACCAAAGCGGTGTTCCTCATCGATAATGATTAGGCCCAAACGGGCAAACTTCACCTTATCAGTCAAAAGCTTATGTGTGCCAACAACAATATCAATTTTCCCGGCCTCTAAACCTTCAAGTGTTAGTGTTGTCTGCTTTGCTGTTCTAAAGCGAGAGAGCTCTGCTACGGTTACAGGCCAGGCGGCAAAGCGATCCTTAAAGGTATGCGCATGTTGTTCAGCTAAAAGCGTTGTTGGGCAAAGAATGGCGACTTGCTTACCACCCATTACTGCAGCAAAGGCTGCGCGTAAAGCAACTTCAGTTTTACCAAAACCAACGTCCCCACAAACTAATCTGTCCATAGGTTTGTCGCTACGCATGTCATCCAATACGGCCTCAATTGCTTGGAGTTGATCCGGAGTTTCTTCAAAGGGGAAGCTTTCAGCAAAAGATTCGTAATCAATTCTCGAAAATTCGAAGGCGTGACCAAGACTCTTTTGACGCTTTGCGTAAAGGTTTAAAAGCTCGGCGGCGGTATCTCGAATTTTTTCGGCAGCCTTTTTCTTTGTCTTTTCCCAGTCGTTTTTCCCTAGCTGGTGTAAAGGTGCATGTTCTGCATCAGAGCCAGTGTATCGAGAAATCATTTGTAGCTGGGCTACAGGAACAAAAAGTTTGGCATCTTTGGCGTAATCCAGTCGCAAAAACTCTTCCATACCACAGCCGGTATTGATAGTTTCTAGTCCTGCATATCGGCCAATGCCATGAACCAAATGAACTACTGGATCCCCAATTTTTAATTCAGCTAAATCACGAATTAATGTGTCAACATTGGTGACATGGTTTTGACGGCGTTGTTGATGACGTGGAGTTGATGCATAAAGCTCGTTTTCGGTTAATACATTAATGCCTTCAAGAAAAAAACCTTGGTAGAGTGGGCCGACACCTAACACAATGGGCTCATCAGAGGCGAGAAACTCATCAAAGTTTTCAACGTAAGGTACATTTAAACCATAGCGCTTGAAAAGTTGAGACATCGTTTCACGCCGTCCGAGGCTTGCAGCCATCAAAAGAGTGCGATGCTTACGTACCTTTTCCTCAACTAAAAAGCGTTCTAGGTTTGTAATCGGAATGTCTGCTTTACGGTCAACGACGACATTAGGCTTAAATTGAATTGAGAGATCAACTTTGGCTTCAAAGCGAACAAATGGCTTTAGAGCTAAGAAGAAATGTTCGTTGTCCAAATAGAGGTCTTTAACGGGTAAAACTGGACGCTGTGCATCAGCTTTTAAGAAGTTGTAACGCTGCAGTGTTTCGTTAAAAAAGCGCTCTAGAGCAGCATTGTTGTCGCCTAGTAGGCCAACGACTGTTTGATTACTGTTGAGATAATCAAACAGAGTTGCTCTTTGTTCGAAAAATAGGGGCAAGTAGTACTCGATGCCAGCACCAATGACACCTTGACTTAAATCTTTGTAAAGAGCAGCTTTAGTAGGATCGCCTGCGAATGTTTCTCGCCAACGTGCTCGAAAAGCAACCAAAGCCTCAGCATCGACGGGGTATTCGCGACCTGGAAGCACACGTACTTCATCAACAATCTCAATTGACCGTTGAGTGTCTGGATCAAAGGAGCGGATTGAGTCAATTTCTGTATCGAAAAGATCAAGACGAAAAGGTGATTGAGCCCCCATTGGGAAAATATCAATGAGACTGCCACGAATAGAAAATTCCCCAGGAGCGACGACTTGACTCATGTGTTGGTAGCCAGCACTAACGAGTTGCTGACGTAGAATATCGGTATTAATTTCTTGGCCTTTTTTAAAGAAAAAAATTCGACCAGCTAAATAGGAGGGAGGAGCAATCGTTTGACTTGCTGTTGTACAAGCGACAAGCAATACATTGAGACAATCAGGATTAGCCGTCCAGGATTGAAGTTTATTTAAAATTTGAAGCCGCTCACTGACAAGGTCTGAGTGAGGGCTAAGGTTGTCGTATGGCAATGTTTCCCAATCGGGGAAGTAGTCGCATTTGATGGATGGAGCAAAATACTGAATTTCATCTTTGAGTCTCAAACATTCTGCAGCATTATCTGCAATAAGAACCAAGATTTTATTGTTTTGGCGGCAAGTCTGTGCTGCTTGTGCTAACCATAATGCATCAGTACCTGCACCACCAACATTGATAGTGCGTTTTGCCTTGGCATTCAATGAAGAAATGTCATTTCGAATACGAGAAACTAGGGTGTCAAACATAATTACTGCGCCTAAAATTAATCTATCCATTATGGCAAAATTGTGCCGTTACGTCATCTCCCATTAAAGAACCTGTGAAGGTTCATTTTATAAAGTCTTTTATCATGGCAACACTGTCAGATAACGCCAGACTTTGGCGTGGTTTTTTCTGTACATTGATAGGGGGGATTGGTTGGGGCTTTTCAGGGGCTTGCGGTCAATACCTCTTTACTTACCAGTCAGTTTCTCCTCAGTGGCTAACTGTGACTCGCATGCTATGCGCTGGGGTGATTTTAGCGGTTTGCTTTTGGCCAAAATATTGGCGCAGTATGTTACCTCTTTTAAAGCCCTCTATACAGTGGTTTTGGGTACTAGCCTATGCCATATTTGGTCTGATGTTTAGTCAATTGGGCTATTTAACAGCAGTGGAGTATACAAATAGTGGTACAGCCACGATGCTTGTGTATATTAATCCTGTTTTTATTCTTACCTACATTTGCGCCACTCAGCGACGTTGGCCAAACAGACGAGAATTGTTAGCAATGATACTGGCCTTGGTTGGGATGTTTTTCATTGCAACTCATGGTGATATTTCTCATCTTGTTATTTCATCTGATGGGTTAAAGTGGGGTGTTGCAGGTGCTTTAGCTGTTGCCGTATATACAATTTTGCCAGGGCAGTGTCTACCGGGCTACCCAATGGTTGCCATGATGGCTTTGGGTATGCTAATAGGAGGTGCAGCAACAGGTGTGGCGGTTAACTATACAGAGTTGAGTTATTCATTAGATAGTTCAGGGTATTGGGCTTTAGCCTCCATTGTTTTATTCGGGACAATTATTGCTTTTTTACTTTATATGCAAGGGGTGGCCGATTTGGGAGGAATTAAAGCAAGCATGATTGCTTGTGTTGAACCAATTTCGGCAGCAATGTTTTCTATCTTTTGGTTTGATACTCAATTCGTAGCAATGGACTATTTGGGTTTTGCCTGTGTATTAGCCACAATTTTTGTTTTGGGACGACGTTAGATCATGACAAAGTATGCACTGTTAATTCCAGCAGCAGGTGTTGGAGCAAGAATGAAGATTGGCTATCCAAAGCAATATATGCCTGTCTCACAAGAAAAAACACTTTTAGAGGTAACTCTAAATCGACTATATGCCATGGGACTTTTTAGTGAGATTGCTGTGGTTGTTGCTGCTACAGATCCCTATATTGATCAACAGGAATTACCTGTAGGAATTAAGGTCTTTCGTTGCGGTGGAGAAACTCGCGGAGAAAGTGTACTAAATGGTTTACAAGCTTTTAATTTACCTGTGGATACATGGGTTTTTGTACATGATGCTGCTCGTCCGTGTGTGACAAAAGATAATTTGATGCACTTACTTCAGGTGATTGAAAGTTCTGATGTTGATGGTGCATTATTAGCGCAACCCATGACTGATACTGTTAAGTGGGTAAATGAAGAGGGTATCATTGAGAGAACTCTTGATCGTCGTCGTTGTTGGCGAGCTCAAACACCACAAGTTTTTCGGGCGGGTCCTTTAATTCAAGCTTTACAAAAAGATCCTGCGAGCTTTACGGATGAGGCCTCCGCTATGGAGGCTGTGTCAGCTCGAATAAAAGTGGTTGAGGGGAGTGCAAATAATATGAAGGTGACGCATCCTGAAGATGTAGCACTGGTTAAAAAGTTAATTTCGGATTTAGGAGAGCAATTGTGAGCAGTTTCCGAATTGGACAAGGTTATGATATTCATCGATTAGTGGAAGGCCGTCCCCTTATTTTGGGTGGCATGCATATTCCTTATGAAAAGGGACTTTTGGGTCACTCTGATGCAGACGCATTGTTGCACGCGATTACTGATGCATTATTAGGCGCTGCTGGCTTAGGTGATATTGGACGACATTTCCCAGACACCGATCCAAATTACAAAGATGTTGATAGTCGATTACTTTTACGTCATGCGGTGGAAAAGGTAGCAAAGGCAGGTTGGGTTGTTGCTAATGTTGATGCCACCGTAATTGCTCAAGCGCCCAAACTTGCTCCCCATATGGATGAGATTCGCGAGTCAGTTGCTAAGGCCCTTGGAGTAGATCTTCATCGAGTGAATGTGAAAGCAAAGACAAAAGAGGGATGTGATGCTGTAGGTCAAAAAGAGGCGATCGAAGTTCATGCGATCGCCCTTTTGACCGGTTATTAAAGTATTAGAACAGATCTTTGGGTTCTTGAGCTTTGAGAACCGTATCGACAGGCCCGATTTGCTCACCCAAAACGGGCTTTTCAGTTCTTGTATTAGCAAGTGGCATGACAAGCTCAACGATCAAACCGTGAGGATGGTTTGTATACAGATGGATCTTGCCACCTGCACGCTTGACCACACGATTAACAATTGCCAATCCAAGCCCAGCGCCTTTAGCCCCACCTCGAGAGGTATCACCTCGTTCAAACGGGCGGACTACTCGGTCCATTTCCTCGGCAGGGACACCTTTACCCTTGTCTGAAACACGTAAAACAGCATCAGAGCCTTGGGGGAAGACTTGAATATTTAAGTCAAGTACGCCGTCTTCTTCACAACGCCCATATCGATCTGCGTTAACGATTAGGTTTTGAATCGCTCGACTGAGTTCAGTAGGATGAGCCATTACAAAGACGTTGCTCATAATACTTGTTTCAATACGAACGTCATTTTTTCCCTGCATACGAGTGTTGTAGAGGGTGTCATTGGCTGCATTACCCAAATCAACTCGTTCAAGAGGTTGATTAGATTGTTGGGCATAAGCCATGAACTGCTTAACGATATTTTCCATCTGCTCAAGATCGCTGACCATGGCATCCTGGGTAGATCCTGGAAGGCCGGCTAGCTCAACTTCAAGTCTTAAGCGTGTTAGAGGGGTTCTAAGGTCGTGTGAGACACCTGCTAAGAGTAACTCACGGTCCTTACCCATACGCTGCAGTTCTTGAACCATATGGTTAAAGCTTTCGTTGACGGAATTAATTTCCGCAGATTTAAAGTCTTCCGGTAGCGGATCAGGGACTTGTCCTCGGCCTAATTTTTTCGCAGCATTACTTAGCAGTCGCAAAGGAGCAACAGTACGTTGCGTCAAAATGGAGGCACCAACCGTACCAAAGAAAAAGGCTAAAAATGCCCACCAGAGCCAAGCTGTGCCGAAAGGAGGATCTAAAAGATCATCTCGAATGAGCAACCAGTAATCATCGCCTTCAATATTCAACGAGACCCAAAGGCCTTGTTCGCCATTGACATTGCCAGCAACGATTGTATCTTGACCTAAAGCTTCTCTCGTTTGCGCTTCTACCAGTGCTGCGATATTTCCTTGAGCGACCAAAGGAGTCCAATCATCAGTACTTTCTTTAGGAATGATGCGAACACCTTCTCTAAAAGCAAGAATATGCAACAAGTCAGGGCGATAGTTTGTATCGGCCGAGACTAATGCGTAGCGAGTGAGATTAGCTGTGGAGACAATTTGCTGCGAGATCCCGCGACTAAACGGGACCTCGGACAGAACACGAAAGCTTTGAAACCAAACGAGTGATGTTGCTAATAGGAGCAACATCAAAAGCGTGAAAGTACGCCAATAAATGCTACTGCTAGTTGTTTTCAAAGCCATATTTATAATTCAAATTAGTTATTTTGACCGTCAGGGATGAAGACGTAACCAACACCCCAAACCGTTTGTAAGAAGCGTGGCTTAGAAGGATCTGGCTCAATCATCTTACGAAGGCGAGACACTTGAACGTCCAAGGAACGGTCAAATGCTTCGTACTCACGGCCGCGAGCAATTTCCATCAACTTATCGCGGCTAAGTGGTTGTTTCGGGTGACGGGCAAAAGCCTTTAAAACCGCAAATTCACCAGTAGTTAAAGGCATAGGCTCGCCATTCTTACGCAAAACTCGAGTGCCTAAATCGAGTTCAAACTCACCGAACTTAACCACTTCATCTTCCATCGACGGAGCTCCCGGAGCATCGGCAACAGGACGACGACGCAATACTGCATGAATACGAGCTAATAATTCACGAGGGTTAAAGGGCTTGGGAATGTAGTCATCTGCACCCATTTCAAGACCAACAATACGGTCGACGTCTTCACCACGAGCAGTTAGCATGATGATGGGTGTTGTATCCTTTTGTTCACGCAAGCGACGTAAAATTTGCAAACCGTCTTCGCCTGGCATCATCAAGTCGAGGATGAGGGCATCAAAACGTTCGCGTAACCATAAACGATTCATGGTTACGCCATTGTCGGCAACGTAGACTTGGAATCCATTTTCCCCAAGATATCGGCGCAGGAGGTCGCGCAAGCGGGGATCGTCATCCACAACGAGGAGTTTAGGGGTTCGTTCATTCATATTTTTCACCTCTGAAAATAGTCTCAAAGACGACTTGTCTTTGTTACATTTATATTTTCATAATTTGAACAATGTGTAAAGAGCTACCCAAAACTCTGTTACAAATTAGAGAAAAAATTCATACATTTTGGTTACTTTGTCTCGTAGTATTGGGTTAAGAAAATTCAACGCTTTTACGAGCAAGGCTTTTATGAAAAAAATCTCAGTGACCAAACCAGTGCTTTTGGCGTGCTTGGCCGCGATGAGTCTGGCAGTTGAAGCAGAGGCACGATATGTTGCAGTTACAACAGACGGGCAACAGGTTGTCTTGCCTAAAAGTAACAATGAGTTGCTTTTCCAATTGCCAACAACGCCTGACAGTCCTAAGACTTGGACTGATATGTCACCGAAAGAGCGTGCTGAATTGTGGCCTTATTTAACAAGGACCATGCAAAGGCACTATTGGCTATCGATGACCGATCATGAGCGAGTAGCGATGCGGAAAGAGTTTACCTTGCGTCAGCGTGAGGCTTTAAAAGACCGCTATGTTTCTCCTCGAGTGTCTCATGACGACCAACCAGTGTTGGGTGCAAGCGTTTGTAACGATACTCGCCACCATCATCTTTCACCTGAAGAGCGAAATATGATGCGCAAACAAATTCGTGAAATGCATGTGGAAATTCATCGTTTCCGTATCAATAACGAAAAGGGGCGTCCCCTGCCTCCTCCTTAAAATTTATTAACATCAATCCAAGTGAAGCGTTCTTAGTTCTAACCAAACTAAGAACGCTTTTTTGTTCTACAGAATTGTGCTTAACTAGTGATCTTGTTGTCGATTTTTAAGATCTTGATTTTATTGAAATATTAATTTCATATATACAAAAGATTTAGAGATATACCACTTTGGTGGTGTACGAAAAAGTCTCTAATTTAAACTAATGGTTTGAATTACTCTTTAAAGTTACAGCGACGAATGAAAATGTAACAATTTTTATTCAGAGTGTTGTACGTACAGTTCAAACTTTCCTCAGCATTAATTTTGAATCATGGGAGAGATCTAAATTATGTCAAAAACGATATTGGTCAATACGTTTACACCTCCTGCAAATGCGCACGGTGAAAACGGACCAGAATACGTTGGCAACCTTCGCAAAGGCGAATTGCGTGGCATTATCAAAATCAACG
>CALESB010000033.1 GCA_937906995.1 uncultured Sutterella sp. | reverse complement strand
TCGCACGCAAGGTGGACAAAGAGGGCAAACAGCCAGACGGCAAAGCGATGTGGACGACGACTATCACCATCGGTGACAAGACCGTCACGGTGACAGACAAAGAAACAGCAACAGGCTGGGTAAGGGAGGTAAAGTAGATGGACTACAACAGAGTACAGAGCTATATCAAGTCGCACGTGCTACCAAAGCTCGACAGCTTGCCTGACGATGTGGCAAGTGTGAAGCAAGCCTTTGACGCATGGAAGGCAGACTGGACGCAAGCAAGAGCGGTCAAGCTCGACAATTTGGACGCAACAATCAGCTCCCGTGCAAGTTCGCAACAGGTGGACGATGTACGGGGGGGGTGGACACTACTCTACAACGTTTAACAGACTTGGAGGGTAGTGTTGCACGGTTGCAGGAGGGTGTTGATAAAAACACCATCGGGGATTTGAAATGCAAAACGCTAATTCTATCAGACAACGTGTCTAGTGGCGGCACCCGCACCGTCCTCGACATTAAGGGGAGCGGTAAACTGTGTGCGTACTACTACCAGTTGTACTACACTGACGATATTTACGATGTGGCAAGAATGACTATTGACGATGTTGTTTATGAAATAGCGTTAAACTCAACAACAATACAGTATTGTTGCTTACCTTTATTGAAGCCGTCTCAGGTCCGCAGTGGGTACATATTGTTTTATTTTTCGTACGTGAGAGGAAATGACCGTATTGATATTAACATAGGCTCCCCTTTTTGTTTTTTCAACAGTCTACATGAAGTGGTTGAGAGAAAAGCAAGAGTAGCGAGCAGTTTGTACCCAATCGAATTCAAGAAAAATCTTAAGATTGAACTCGTTCTTGCTAGCGGCAACTACAATTCTCGGTATGCGAACATTGCCTACACCCTAGACCCAACCTAATAACACTACCCTCCACGATGGAGGGATAACAAATGGATTACACTAAAATACTAACCGCATTAAGTCGCGTTAAGGACGCTTTAGAAAAGAAAATCGATGCAGTAAACACAAGCGTGTCGGGATTGCCTGATACGCTCGACACGCAATTTACTGCCGTTAAAAACGACATTGCTACGGTCAAGACGGATGTTGCAAGCGTCAAGCAAGCTATTACTAGCGCAAACGCACTTGCAGACTCCATCAATGGGGAGGTGGTGTGAGCATGGGAACATTGATGGACAAGCTCAACGCCACCAATGCCACGAAGGAGCAAATCCGACAGGCAATTGAGCGAAAAAAGGTGAGCGTGCCAACGAATACGCCACTCAAGGATTATCCTGCTAAAATTGACGGGATTTATCCTGATGCGTTGTTTTTTGCAGATGCAATATATCCAAAAACTCTTATGCAAAACTTGAGCGGTTTTGCGCAATCCGCACATGGTAATCAACTTGACATGATTGGTATTGGTAATGGCATTTTTTTTGC
>CALESB010000032.1 GCA_937906995.1 uncultured Sutterella sp. | reverse complement strand
CGATCGCTATGAACGAAGGCTTGCGTTTCGCAGTTCGTGAAGGTGGTCGTACGGTCGGTGCCGGTGTGGTTGCCAAGATCATCGAGTAATATTTCAGCTAACTACTGAGATTATTTGACAAAAAGAGGATGCGGGGTTATACTCCGCATCCTCTATTTGTTCTTTAGTGTTCTTTTAAAAAAGGAAAAATCGAAATGCAATCTCAACGCATTCGTATTCGCCTTAAGGCGTTCGATTACAAGTTGATTGATCAATCAGCTCAAGAAATCGTTGACACGGCCAAGCGCACTGGCGCTGTGGTTCGCGGTCCTGTTCCTCTTCCCACTCGCATCCAACGTTTCGACATTTTGCGTTCTCCGCACGTCAATAAGACGAGTCGTGACCAATTTGAAATCCGCACCCACCAACGCTTGATGGACATCATCGATCCGACCGACAAGACGGTTGATGCTTTGATGAAGTTGGATTTGGCTGCCGGCGTGGACGTCGAAATCAAGGTTCAATAATTTTTTGCTTTTGACTTGCAAGCTTTTAATTTGCAAGGTACAATCGCGCCTTTCTCGTCATGAAAAAATAGATTTTGATTGACGATTTTTCTTAAAAATGGTCCCGGCCAATCGTAGCCGGGGTGGAGATAACAATGAGTGAAAAACTCGGCTTAGTTGGTCGTAAGATCGGCATGACGCGCATCTTTACCGAGGATGGTGAATCCATTCCCGTTACGGTGCTCGACATGGCTGGTAACCGTATCACGCAAGTGAAGACGGAAGAAAACGACGGCTACAATGCCATTCAAGTCGCATTCGGCTCTAAGAAGCCGTCTCGTGTGAGCAAGCCGCTTGCAGGTCACTATGCTAAGGCAGGTGTCGAAGCTGGCGAAATGCTCAAAGAGTTCCATATCGAAGCTGATAAGCTCGGCGAAATGACCGTGGGCACGACGTTGTCCGTGGAAATGTTCACGGCTGGCCAAAAGGTCGACGTGACCGGTGTTACCATCGGTAAGGGTTTCGCTGGCGCTATCAAGCGTCACCACTTCTCGTCCAACCGTGCTAGCCACGGTAACTCCGTGACGACTCGCGCACCTGGTTCTATCGGTAACCGTCAAGATCCGGGTCGTGTTTTCCCGGGCAAGCGTATGGCTGGTCACTTGGGCGATGTGCAACGCACGACGCAAAACCTCGTGGTCGCTCGTATTGACGTCGAACGTCAATTGTTGCTCGTCCGTGGTGCAGTCCCCGGTGCCAAGGGCGGTAAGATTATCGTCCGTCCGGCTGTGAAGGCTTAAGGAGCAATCAATGGAACTCAATGTCCTGAACGAACAAGGTAATGAATCTGCCAAGTTGGCAGCTTCCGACGCCGTGTTTGGTCGTGAATACAATGAAGCTTTGGTTCACCAAATCGTGGTGGCTTACCAAGCTAACGAACGTCAAGGTACCCGTGCTCAATTAACGCGTGCCAATGTTCACCATTCGACCAAGAAACCCTGGCGTCAAAAGGGTACGGGCCGTGCTCGTAGCGGTATGACTTCCTCCCCCGTGTGGCGTGGTGGTGGTCGTGCATTCCCGAATACCCCGAACGAAAACTTCAGCCAAAAGGTTAACAAGAAGATGTTCCGCGCTGCCATGGCTTCGATCTATTCGAAGTTGGTTGCTGACGGTCGCTTAGTTGTTGTTGACTCTATCAGCGCTGAAACGCCGAAGACCAAGGCTTTTGCACAAAAATTGAAGGCCATGGGCTTAGAATCCGCCATGATTATCACCAAGGAAGTTGACGAAAACCTCTACTTGGCTTCTCGCAACTTGAAGAACGTGTTGGTGGTTATGCCGCGTTATGCTGATCCGCTCTCCTTGATCTTCTACAAGAAGGTTGTGGTGACGAAGGACGCAATCGCTCAACTCGAGGAGATGTGGGGATGATGAGCCAAGATCGTTTAATGAAGGTTCTCCTTGCTCCGGTCGTCTCTGAAAAGAGCACGATGGTTGGTGAAAAGCACGGCCAAGTGGTTTTCCACGTTGTTGCCGATGCTACGAAGCAAGAAGTCAAGGCTGCTGTTGAATTGCTCTTCAAGGTGCAAGTCGACAGCGTTCAAATGGTCAACGTCAAGGGTAAGACGGCTCGTTTCGGCCGCTTCGTTGGTAAGCACAGCGACAAGCGCAAGGCTTACGTCACCTTGAAGTCTGGTCAAGAAATTAACTTCGCAGAGGTGAAGTAATGGCTCTCGTCAAATTGAAACCGACGTCGGCCGGTCGTCGTCATGCTGTTAAGGTTGTTAACGCCCAATTGCACAAGGGTAAGCCTTTTGCTGCTCTTCTTGAAAAGAAGAACCGCTCTTCTGGTCGTAACAACAATGGTCACATCACCTGCCGTCATAAGGGTGGTGGCCACAAGAAGGCCTATCGTATTATCGACTTTAAGCGTAACAAGGACGGTATCGCCGCTCGTGTTGAACGCATCGAATACGATCCGAACCGTTCTGCTCACATCGCTCTCGTGCTTTATGCTGATGGCGAACGCCGCTACATCATTGCCCCGAAGGGTTTGACGGTTGGCGCTGAATTGATGAATGGTCAAGAAGCCCCGATTAAGGTTGGTAACACGCTCCCGTTGCGTAACATCCCCATCGGTTCTACGATTCACTGTATCGAAATGAAGCCGGGTAAGGGCGCCCAATTGGTTCGCTCCGCTGGTGCATTTGCTCAATTGATCGCTCGTGAAGGCGAATACGCTCAAGTTCGTATGCGCTCTGGTGAAGTGCGTTTGATTCACATCGAATGCCGTGCCACGATCGGTATGGTTGGCAATGAAGAAAACAGCTTGCGCGAACTCGGTAAGGCTGGTGCTAAGCGCTGGCGTGGTGTTCGTCCGACGGTCCGTGGCGTTGCCATGAACCCGGTGGATCACCCGCACGGTGGTGGTGAAGGCCGCACTGGCACGGGTCGTGCTCCGGTTACGCCTTGGGGTCAACTTACCAAGGGTTACCGTACTCGTAACAATAAGCGCACCGATTCTATGATCGTTTCGCGCCGAAACCGTAAATAAGGGGGCCTAGAATGTCTCGTTCCTTAAAGAAAGGCCCGTTTGTTGATGGGCACTTAATGAAGAAAGTGGAAGCCGCCCAAGCTGGCCGTGACAAGCGTCCGGTTAAGACCTGGTCCCGTCGTTCTACGATTCTTCCTGAATTCATCGGTTTAACGATTGCCGTTCACAATGGTCGTCAACACGTTCCGGTGTATGTTAATGAAAACATGGTCGGCCACAAGTTGGGCGAATTCGCTTTGACCCGTACGTTTAAGGGTCACGCGTCCGACAAGAAATAACTAGTAGGAGTTAAATAATGGAAACCTCTGCTATTGTTCGTGGCGTTCGTCTTTCGGCTCAAAAGGGTCGTTTAGTCGCCGACCTCGTCCGCGGCAAGCCCGTGGATAAGGCTTTGAACATTCTTACGTTCACGCAAAAGAAAGCAGCTGTCATCATCAAGAAGGCTCTCGAGTCTGCTATTGCTAACGCTGAGCACAATGACGGTGCTGATATCGATACGTTGCGCGTAACGAAGATCTACGTGGAAAAGGCTACGACATTGCGTCGCTTCGGTGCTCGCGCTAAGGGTCGTGGTACGCGTATTAACAAGCAAACCTGCCACATCTACGTGTCTGTTGGTGACAAGTAATATAGGTGAATTATGGGACAAAAAATTAACCCCACCGGCTTCCGTCTCCCTGTGACGCGTGACTGGACCTCGCGTTGGTACGCGGAAGGCCGTGATTTCGCCCGTACGTTGGGCGAAGACTTGAAGGTTCGTAGCTTCTTGCAAAAGAAGTTGAAGAACGCTTCTGTTAGCCGTATCTTGATCGAACGTCCTGCTAAGAACGCTCGTATTACGATCTTCTCCGCTCGTCCGGGTGTTGTGATCGGTAAGCAAGGTCAAGACATCGAAGTTTTGAAGAACGAAGTTCAAAAGATGATGGGCGTGCCTGTTCACGTTAACATCGAAGAAGTTCGTCGTCCTGAACTCGATGCACAATTGATCGCTGATAGCATTACGCAACAACTCGAAAAGCGTGTGATGTTCCGTCGTGCCATGAAGCGCGCTATGCAAAATGCTATGCGTTTGGGCGCTCAAGGTATCAAGATCATGTCCGCTGGTCGTTTGAACGGTGCTGAAATCGCTCGTACGGAATGGTATCGTGAAGGTCGCGTGCCGCTTCATACGTTGCGTGCCAACATCGATTACGGTTTCTCTGAAGCCAACACGACGTACGGTATTATCGGTGTTAAGGTTTGGGTCTACCGTGGTGACGGCTACGCCGAAGACACGCAAGCCCAAGAAAAGAACGAACGTGAAGATCGTCGCTCTCGCCGCCCCGCTGGTGATCGCGCTGGTAAGCCGGCCGCTCGCCGCACGCGTAAGACGACTGAAGCTGGTGCCGCTGATGGCGAAAAGGCTGCTAAGCCCGCTCGCCGTGCTAAGAAGGCTGCCCCGGCTGCTTCTAAAGACGGAGAATAAGCGATGTTGCAACCTAATCGACGCAAGTACCGCAAGGATCAAAAGGGCCGTAACTACGGTTTAGCTACGCGTGGTGCCAACGTTTCCTTCGGTGAATTTGGTCTTAAGGCTCTCGAACGCGGCCGTCTTACGGCTCGCCAAATCGAAGCTGCTCGTCGTGCTATCACGCGTCACATTAAGCGTGGTGGTCGCGTTTGGATCCGCGTGTTCCCGGACAAGCCCATTTCTGAAAAGCCTGCCGAAGTCCGTATGGGTAACGGTAAGGGTAATCCGGAATACTGGGTGGCCTTAGTGCAACCGGGCCGTGTGCTTTATGAAATGGACGGGGTTGATGAAGCCTTGGCTCGCGAAGCTTTTGCTCTCGCAGCTGCCAAGTTGCCGATCAAGACCACGTTCGTTGTCCGCCAAATCGGTATGTAAGGAGAGACGGCAATGAACGCAAAAGAATTGCGCGCCATGGATGAGGCTGCGCTTAAGAAGGAATTGGCTGACTTGATGCATGCACACTTTAAGCTTCGCATGCAACACGGTACGCAACAACTTCAAAACACGAATCAGTTGCGCACGACGCGTCGTGATATCGCGCGCGTTCGCACGGTTCTCGCTCAAAAGGCGGCCTCGAAATGATGCAAGAAACTCAAAAGACGACGTTAACTCGTACGTTAGTCGGTAAAGTTGTTAGCAACAAGATGCAAAAGACGGTCACCGTCTTGGTTGAACGTAAAGTTAAGCATCCGTTGTATGGCAAGTTTGTGGTTGTTTCCAAGAAATACCACGCTCATACCGAAGCTAACGATTTGATGGAAGGTGATACGGTTGAAATCTCTGAAACGCGTCCGGTTTCCAAGACCAAGTCTTGGGCAGTGACGAAGGTTTTGAAGAAGGCTGAAGTCATCTAATTCAAAAAACGCTTGCAAGTTTTCTTTTTCTAAGATATACTTGCGGCTTCGTGGTTGAGGTTAACTCTCACGGGTTAACCTCAACTGTTTTGTCAGGTGCAGTATTTTTGCGTAGCACCCCGGAAAACCGGGCTTCAGCGAAACAGAAGTATTGTGCTTCCTCCCAATTACGGGACCAATACTATCCGCATGGCGGAATAAGTTGGGAAATAGGAAATCATGATTCAGATGCAAACCAAACTGGATGTCGCCGATAACACGGGCGCTCGTTCAGTGATGTGTATCAAGGTGTTGGGCGGTTCTAAGCGCCGCTACGCCAACATTGGTGATGTCATCAAAGTGACGGTTAAGGAAGCTGCTCCGCGTGGCCGCGTCAAGAAGGGTGAAGTCTACAACGCTGTTGTGGTCCGCACCGCCAAGGGCGTTCGTCGTGCTGACGGTTCCTCCATCTCTTTCGATGGTAACGCCGCTGTGTTACTTAATTCTAAGCTCGAGCCGATCGGCACCCGTATCTTCGGACCGGTTACGCGTGAATTGCGTACCGAACAATTCATGAAGATCGTGTCTTTGGCTCCGGAAGTTTTGTAAGGAGACGCGCGATGCAACGCATCCGTAAAGGTGACGAAGTTATCGTTATCACCGGCCGAGACAAGGGCAAGCGCGGTACCGTGCTCTCCCGAGTTGACGATCGTCACGTGACGGTTGAAGGTATTAATGTTGTTAAGAAGCACCGTCGTCCGAACCCCATGATGGGTACGGCCGGTGGCATCGAAAACAAGGTTATGCCGATCGATCAATCTAATGTCATGCTCGTGAATCCGGCTACTGGTAAGGGCGAACGTGTTGGCTTCAAGGAAGTTGACGGTAAGAAGGTTCGCGTGTTTAAGAGCGACGGCAGTGTTGTCGGCGCTAAGGCTTAATAGAGGGTAAATCGAATGTCTCGTTTCCAAACTCTCTACCGTGAAGCCGTTGTTCCTGAACTCGTTAAGAAGTTCGGTTACAAGACCACGATGCAAGTTCCCCGTATCACGAAGATCACGGTGAACATGGGTGTCGGCGAAGCGGTTAACGATAAGAAGTTGATCGACAACGCTGTTGCCGATCTTACAAAGATTGCTGGTCAAAAGCCCATGGTGACCAAGACCCGTAAGGCTATCGCTAACTTTAAGATTCGCGAAAACATGCCCATCGGTTGTATGGTTACTTTGCGTGGCGAACGCATGTACGAATTCTTGGACCGCTTAGTTACGATCGCTTTCCCGCGTGTTCGTGACTTCCGTGGTGTCTCTGGTCGCTCTTTTGACGGCCGTGGCAACTACAACATTGGTCTTAAAGAACAAATCATCTTCCCCGAAATCGAATACGATAAGATCGACAAGATCCGTGGGATGAATATTTCTATCACGACGACTGCGAAAACCGACGAAGAAGCTAAGGCTCTTCTCGCTGCTTTCCGCTTTCCGTTCCGCAATTAATCGAGGTGTGAATTGGCTAAACTCGCACTGATTAACCGTGACTTGAAGCGCGCCCGTACGGTCGCTAAGTTCGCGGAAAAGCGCGCCGCTTTGAAGGCGGTTATTAATGATGCTTCTCTTTCTTTCGAAGAACGCTTAGAAGCACGTCAACAATTACAATTGTTGCCCCGTGATGCAAGCCCCTGCCGTATGCGCAATCGCTGCGGTTTGACGGGTCGCCCGCGTGGCACGTTCCGCAAATTCGGCTTAGCTCGCGGTAAGATCCGTGAAGCCGCAATGCGCGGTGATATTCCTGGCCTCATCAAGGCTAGCTGGTAAGCGAGGAGATTATCATGAGCATGAGTGATCCGATCGCCGATATGTTGACCCGTATTCGTAACGGTCAAACTGTCGACAAGACGGAAGTGGTGATGCCCTCCTCCAAGCTGAAGGTGGCAATCGCTCAAGTCTTGAAGGATGAAGGATACATTGATGGTTTTACGGTTGTTGCTAACAACGGTAAGGCTGAATTACACGTTGGTTTGAAGTACTACGCTGGTCGTCCCGTTATTGAACGCCTTGAACGCGTTTCTCGTCCGGGCCTCCGTGTTTACAAGAACCACCAAACGATTCCGCAAGTGATGAATGGCTTGGGTGTTGCGATCGTTTCTACGCCGAAGGGTGTTATGACCGATCGTAAGGCTCGTGAAGCTGGCATCGGTGGCGAAGTCATTTGCTACGTGGCCTAATAAAGCGAGGAGGATAGAAAATGTCGCGAATCGCTAAGAACCCGGTGATCATTGCTAAGGGCGTCGAATGCACGATGACGGCCGACACGATCACGATGAAGGGTCCGAAGGGTGAATTGAGCTTAAAGCTCAACGCCTTGGTGGCTATCAAGCAAGACGGTGATCATTTGCACTTTGAAGCTGTTGACAGCAGCCGTGAAGCTAATGCAGCTTCCGGTACGATGCGTGCTTTGATCAACGACATGAACAAGGGTGTCAGTGTTGGCTTCGAAAAGAAGTTAACGTTGGTTGGCGTGGGCTTCCGTGCTCAAGCCAGCGGTGACACGTTGAATTTGTCGCTCGGCTTCTCTCACCCTGTCGTGCACAAGTTGCCGGCTGGTGTGAAGGCTGAAACCCCGAGTCAAACCGAAATCGTGATCAAGGGCGCTGACAAGCAAAAAGTGGGTCAAACCGCTGCTGTCATTCGTGGCTATCGTCCGCCGGAACCCTACAAGGGCAAGGGCGTTCGTTACGCTGACGAACACGTCGTGATCAAGGAAACGAAGAAGAAGTAATCGGGGCGGAGACTGAAATGATCAATAAGAAAGAAAGTCGTCTGCGTCGCGCACGTGCTACGCGTGCTCGCATTAAGATGCAAAAGATGGACCGTTTGACGGTTTATCGTACGAACTTGCACATCTACGCCAGCATCATCAGCGCTGACGGTGGTCGCGTCTTGGTTTCGGCCTCGACTGTTGAACCCGAAGTTCGCGCTCAATTGGCAAACGAACAAGGTCGTGGTGGCAATGTTAATGCCGCTAAGTTGATTGGTACGCGTTTGGCTGAAAAGGCTAAGGCCGCCGGCATCGAAACGTGTGCTTTTGACCGTTCTGGTTACCGTTTTCATGGCCGCATCGCTGCGTTGGCTCAAGCCGCGCGTGAAGCTGGCTTGAAGTTCTAAGAGGGACTTATGGCTAAGGCTCAAGGAAAGAATGCGGCTGTCGACGCTATCGACGACGGCATGCGTGAAAATATGATTGCGGTTAACCGCGTTACCAAGGTTGTGAAGGGTGGCCGCATTATGGCTTTCGCCGCTCTCACGGTGGTTGGTGACGGCGACGGCCGCATCGGTATGGGTACGGGTAAGTCCCGTGAAGTTCCGGCCGCTGTTCAAAAGGCTATGGAACGCGCTCGTCACAGCATGGAAAAGATTCCGCTCAACAACGGAACGATTTACCACGCTGTTGAAGGTCGCCACGGTGCTGCTCGTGTTATGTTGCTTCCGGCTTCGGAAGGTACCGGTATCATCGCCGGTGGTCCGATGCGCGCAGTGTTTGACGCTATGGGTGTCCGTAACATCGTGGCTAAGGCTCACGGTTCTACGAACCCCTACAACATGGTTCGCGCTACGTTGAACGCCCTCGAAGCCCTTCGTTCTCCGGCTGAAATTGCTGCTAAGCGTGGCAAGACGGTCGAAGAAATTTTGGGTTAATCCCGGGAGAGTATCGAGATGGCAAAGAAGACCATTAAAGTTACGTTGATCAAGAGCCCGATCGGCACGAAAGCTGATCACCGCGCCACGTTGCGTGGTTTGGGCTTGTCCAAGATGAACCAAACGCGTGAACTCGAAGACACGCCGGCAGTTCGTGGCATGATCACCAAGGTTGCGTACTTAGTTCGCGCCGAGTAATAGGGGTAGATGATGCAATTAAATACTTTGCAACCTGCAGAGGGTTCTAAGAGCGCTCGTCACCGCGTTGGTCGCGGTGTTGGCTCCGGCTGGGGTAAAACCGCTGGTCGTGGTCACAAGGGCCAAAAGTCTCGCGCTGGTGGTTTCCACAAGGTTGGTTTCGAAGGCGGTCAAATGCCGCTCCATCGTCGCCTTCCGAAGCGCGGCTTCACGTCTTTGACGCGTCGTTTCTGTGAAGAAGTTCGTTTGAACGAACTTCAAGGCTTGTCTGTGGAAGAAATTGATTTGGACGTTTTGAAGAGCGCCAATATCGTTTCTCCGCTCGCTATGTCCGCTCGCGTGATTCTTTCGGGCGAAATCTCCCGCAAGATCGTGTTGCGTGGTGTGCGTGCTACCAAGGGTGCCAAGGCTGCTATTGAGGCCGCCGGTGGCTCTGTGGAAGAGTAATTAGCGTATTAGGAGGAACAACGTGGCTACTAGCCCTAGTTCCAACAAGCAAGCAAGCGGCAGTAAGTATGGTGACCTTAAACGTCGCATTATCTTCCTGTTGCTTGCCCTAGTCGTATACCGCATCGGCGCTCACGTGCCGGTGCCCGGTATCGACCCCGAGATGCTCACCAAGCTTTTCAATGAGCAACAAGGTGGCATTCTCGGTCTTTTCAATATGTTCTCTGGGGGCGCATTATCGCGTTTCTCAGTTTTTGCGTTAGGGATCATGCCGTACATCTCTGCATCGATTATTATGCAGATGTTGTCCTACGTGCTTCCTTCGCTTGAAAGCTTGCGTAAAGAAGGCGAAGCCGGTCGTCGCAAGATCACTCAATACACGCGCTACGGCACGTTAGCATTGGGTGTTTTCCAAGCGTTCGGTATCGCTGTCGCACTCGAAAGCCAACCTGGCCTCGTTTTGAATCCTGGTTTCATGTTCCAATTCACAACGATCGTCTCCTTGGTGACGGGTACGATGTTCTTAATGTGGCTCGGTGAACAAATCACCGAACGTGGTTTAGGTAACGGTATCTCGATCATCATTTTCGCTGGTATCGTTGCGGGTTTGCCTGCTGCCGTTTCTGGCTTGTTCCAATTGGTCAGCTCTGGTGCTATCAGCCCCTTATCCGCCATCTTTGTGATCGCTATTGTCGCTGCTGTAACGGCCTTCGTGGTCTTTATCGAACGCGGTCAACGTAGAATCACAGTGAACTATGCAAAGCGTCAAGTTGGTAACCGCTTCTATGGTGGTCAAACCTCTTACTTGCCGCTCAAGATGAATATGTCGGGTGTTATTCCTCCGATTTTTGCTTCATCTTTGATTTTGTTCCCAGCAACTTTAGCTGGATGGTTCACCTCTGGTGACTCAACCCGTTGGATTCGTGACTTAGCAGCTGCTTTGTCACCAGGCCAACCGCTTTATACGTTGCTTTATGCAGCATTAATTGTGTTCTTTGCTTATTTCTATACGGCATTGGTTTTCAATCCGAAAGAAACCGCAGAGAATTTGAAAAAGAGTGGTGCGTTCGTCCCTGGAATTCGCCCCGGTGAGCAAACGTCTCGCTACATCGATAAGGTGTTGTTACGTTTAACGCTCGGTGGTGCGATTTACTTGACGTTCGTTTGCTTAGTTCCTGAATTCTTGAATATTCGTTTCAATGTCCCGTTCTATTTTGGCGGTACGTCATTGTTGATTGTGGTTGTTGTAACGATGGATTTCATGAGCCAAGTTCAAGCGTACATGATGTCGCAACAATATGAGAATTTGCTCAAGAAGACTAACTTCAAGGGCTTTGGTCCGACGGGTTTATAATTCGTCAGATTAAAAACAAATCGTCCTCTTGAGGCCATACTTCAGGCCTCAAGGACACGCAAAAGTGTGAAAGTGGAGTTTCTCCACTTCACATTTTTGTCTCGGAAAAGAACTCTTCGGTGCACTACGTCGTTGAAAAACTTGCCGAGTCGGGAAAAAGGGTGTAGTATCCTGAACTTCCTGTCGTGTGGACAGCATAATCCGTGACTAACACGGTTGGAGAAAACAATGAAGGTTAACGCTTCGGTCAAAAAAATGTGCCGCAAGTGCAAGATCATTAAGCGCAAAGGCGTTGTTCGTGTGATCTGTACTGATCCGCGTCACAAACAGCGTCAAGGCTAAAGAGGTAAAAGATGGCTCGTATTGCCGGTATTAATATTCCGCCGAACCAACATGCTGAAATCGGTTTGACTGCCATTTATGGCATCGGCCGTTCTCGCGCTCGCGAAATTCTCGCTGAAGTTGGTGTGGAATACACCAAGAAAATTAAAGATCTCACCGACGCCGAACTCGAACGAATTCGTGATGCGATCGGCAAGTTCACTGTTGAAGGTGACTTGCGTCGTGAAGTTCAACTCTCGATTAAGCGCCTCATCGACTTAGGCACTTATCGTGGTATGCGTCATCGTCGCGGCTTGCCCGTCCGTGGTCAACGTACTCGTACGAATGCTCGTACGCGTAAGGGCCCGAAGAAGGCTGGCGTCGCACTTAAGAAGTAATAAAGGATAACAATGGCTGGCAAATCTCCTAGCAGTCAGCAAGTTGCTCAGCAACGTGCTCGCAAGAAGGTGAAGAAGGTCGTTACGGAAGGTATCGCGCACGTTCACGCTTCCTTCAATAACACGATCATTACGATCACCGATCGCCAAGGCAACGCTATCGCTGCGTCGTCTTCTGGCGCCCAAGGTTTCAAGGGCTCTCGTAAGTCCACGCCGTTCGCCGCTCAAGTAGCAGCCGAACAAGCTGGTCGTCAAGCTCTCGAATATGGTTTAAAGAATGTCGAAGTTCGCATCATGGGTCCCGGCCCCGGCCGTGAATCTAGCGTGCGTGCGCTCAATGCGCTTGGCATTCGTGTGACGTCCATTCAAGACGTGACGCCCGTTCCGCATAACGGTGTTCGTCCGTCCAAGCGTCGTCGCGTCTAATTTTTTCTAATCCCGCGTCCGCCTATGAGGATAGGCAGACTGAATGTGACTAGTTCACAGGATAAGAGAGGCATATTTAAATGGCACGATATACCGGTCCCAAACTCAAGCTCGCGCGCCGCGAGGGTTGTGACCTTAATTTGAAGAGCGCGCGTCGCTCCTTAGCCAGCAAGGTTGGCAAGGGCACCGACACGATCACCAAACCGGGCCAGCACGGTAAGACTTCCGGTGCTCGTCAGTCGGACTACGCAAACCAATTGCGTGAAAAGCAAAAGGTTAAGCGCATTTATGGCGTTCTCGAACGTCAATTCCGTCGTTACTTCGCCGAAGCTGAACGCTTGAAGGGCAACACGGGTGAATTGCTCCTCGCTTTGCTTGAAAGCCGTTTGGACAACGTTGTTTACCGCATGGGTTTTGGTTCTACCCGTGCTGAAGCTCGCCAATTGGTGAGCCACTGCGCCATTTTGGTTAACGGTAATAAGGTCAATATTCCTTCCTACCGTGTCAAGGCCGGTGATGTTATCTCCATTCGAGAAAAGTCCCAAAAGCAAGCTCGTATTTCTGAGTCTTTGGAACTTGCCGCTCAAATCGGTTTCCCGGCTTGGGTTTCTGTTGATGCCAAGAAGTTTGAAGGCGTCTTCAAGGCTGTTCCGGCTCGCGATGAAATCGCTCAAGACATTAACGAGTCTTTGGTTATCGAACTTTACTCTCGTTAATCTGGATGACGAAGGCGATTCGTGTAGTGCGCGAATCGCTTTCAATCCTGATACAATCACAGTGCGATCGGTCCGTTTTGGGGCACCGGTCGCATTGTTTCCTTTAAGCCCCAGACCATCCATCAGCCTTATCGGTGTAACGAGCCGAGGGTATTGAAAGGACAGTCACAAAAATGGCCAACACCACCTTGTTGAAACCGACCACCATTGAAGCTGTGGTTGATGAAAATAATCCCAATCTCGCTGTTGTTACGCTCGAACCGTTTGAACGCGGTTACGGTCATACCTTAGGCAATGCTTTGCGTCGTATTTTGCTTGCTAGCATGGTCGGTTATGCACCTACAGAAGCCCAAATCAGCGGCGTTGTTCACGAATACTCTCAAATCGACGGCGTTTTAGAAGACGTAGTTGACATTCTTTTGAATTTGAAGGGCGTTGTCTTCAAGCTTGAAGGCCGTGACGAAGTCACATTAACGTTGCACAAGAATACCGAAGGTGTCGTTACTGCTGCCGATTTCGATTTACCGCATGACGTCACCGTTGTTAATCCGGACCACGTTATTGCTCACTTGGCAGTCAACGGTAAGCTTGACATGCAAGTCAAGGTTGAAAAGGGTCGTGGCTATCAAACTGGTGACATGCGTGCTTTCCATGACGACTACTCTAAGACGACGATTGGTCGTATTATCATGGATGCCTCTTTTAGTCCGATTCGCCGTGTTGCGTACGAAGTTAGCGCCGCTCGTGTTGCTCAACGTACGGACCTCGATAAGTTGGTTATGACGATTGAAACCAACGGTGCTATCGATCCGGAACAAGCTCTGCGTGAAGCTGTTCACATCCTTCAAGATCAATTGACGGTCTTTGGTTCTATCAAGAGCGAACAAGCTGGTAAGAGCCCTGTTGAAGAAGATGTTAACAATCCTCCGCCGCTCGATCCGATCCTCATGCGTCCGGTTGATGATCTTGAATTGACGGTTCGTTCTGCCAACTGCTTGAAGGGCGAACAAGTCTTCTATATCGGTGATTTGATTCAACGCACTGAAAACGAATTGCTCAAGACACCTAACCTTGGCCGTAAGTCCTTGAATGAAATTAAGGAAGTGTTGGCTGCTCATGGTTTGACTTTGGGTATGAAGTTGGAAAACTGGCCTCCTGCCGGTTTGGATCAACACTAAAATCTTTTAGCATTTGCTAAATCGGGGACGAGGCGTTAAAATCTCGTCCCTTGAGTCTTTATGGCTCTGTTACCCGCCCGCCAGAATGGTTCTGGATAGAAGAAGATGGGATAACGATTCTTTTAGAATCAATAGACTAACTATTTAATAAGGAATAAAAAAATGCGTCACCGTCATGGTTTACGTAAGTTGAATCGCACCAGCGCTCACCGCCTCGCTATGCTCCGCAACATGATGAATTCTTTGTTGCGTCATGAAGCTATCAAGACCACGTTACCCAAGGCCAAGGAATTGCGCCGTGTCATCGAACCGATGATCACGTTGGGTAAGGAACCGACCGTTGCTAACAAGCGCTTGGCTTTTGCTCGCTTGCGCGACCGCGAAATGGTTACGAAGCTCTTTAACGAAATCGGTCCGCGCTTTGCTAATCGCAATGGCGGTTACACCCGTATTTTGAAGATGGGTTTCCGCGTTGGTGACAATGCTCCGATGGCTTACATGGAATTGGTCGAAAAGGCTGCTCCGGTTGCTGAAGAAGCCACGGAAGCTAAGGCTGAATAATTGCGATGAACTTAAGTTAATTGCTTAAGTTTTGCGAAAGGGAGAGTTCGTTGAGCTTTCCCTTTTTTATTACCCTCTAAATCGCTTCTTACGCGTCCTGTGTGCATCTGGTAAGGCTACCCATTGATGTTAGATTAATATGTGCGTATATGGCTTTAAATTGGTTTTAACACTATGTCCGAATTAACCTCTGAACGAATTGATAAATGGTTATGGGCTTCTCGATTTTTTAAGACTCGTAGTTTGGCCCAAGAGGCAATCGAGTTGGGTCGAGTCCGAGTTAATGGGGAGCGTGTCAAGCCATCAAAAGAAATTAAACTCTCAGATCGCCTAGAAATTCATAGAGGTGATGATATTTATGAGGTTTTGGTAGCGGGTTTTAATTTACAGCGCGGCCCAGCTTCAGTTGCTCAGTTGATGTATATGGAGACCGAGCAGGGGCGTATCCGTCGTGAGAACAATGCTCAACTGCGAAAGTTAGCAGTCGAACCCGCTATTGATAGACTTACGAAGGGACGACCAACTAAACGAGAGGGTCGAGAGCTACGAAAATTACGTGGTTATTGATGATTTGGGCACTCGTAAATGAGTGCCCGTTATTTTTATATGTCTAAGATTTCTTCACGATTAATCCACTTCAAGAGAGTCTCTCGCAATTCGTCAACCCCTTCACGTTTTAGGCCAGAAAAGAGTTGTACTGTTACATGTGGGCCCATTTTCTTTGCCACTTCTTTAGCTTGACGTAAAACATCTTTTTTGCCCTGATTGTTAAGTTGATCAGCTTTGTTGAGCAAAAAGTGTAGACGAACAGGTCGGGTGCTCAGGAAATCAATAACCCACTGGTCTGTAGGCATAAATGGTCGGCGAGCATCCATGACAATAACGATACCTGTTAAGTTACTACGCTCAGCTAAATACCCACCAATTAACTCAGACCACGTTTGCCGAGTTTGTTCAGCTGCCTTAGCAAAACCGTACCCGGGTAAGTCAACGAGATCAGCAATATGATCGCGTTGGCCGGATTCATTTTTTTTAGTAAGCGAGAAAAAATTAATTAATTGTGTTCGACCGGGAGTTTTTGAGGCAAAAGCAAGTCGCCCTTGACGTGTCAAAACATTAATAGTGGTTGATTTACCGGCGTTAGATCGTCCTGCAAATGCGATTTCAGGAACTTCCATTGGCGGCAACCCTGTGATTTGCGACACGGATAATCGGAAGCGAGCACTATCGAATAAACTCAACTCAGTTACCTCTTGAATGTAAATAAAACCTTTCGCAATCTTACACGTAAGAACTGATTTAGGAAAAATAAATCCCTAAAAGCCTGGAACTTTTAGGGATTGTTAATCGATGAGTGATTTATTTTAGATAGTCACAAAATTCCACATTATGAGTAGTACAAGCTGACCAGTTAAAATTCTTAAAAACATAGCCAACGGATAAACAGTGGAATAAGCGACTGCTGAGCTATTTTTTTCAGACAAGGTTGCTGCGTAGGCAAGGGTTGGAGGATCAGTTGTAGCTCCAGCTAATAAGCCGACAATGCTGTGATAGTTGATTTTGAAGTAATGTCGCGCAATACAGCCGACAATAACTAGCGGAATGATCGTTACAGCAAGGCCTAATACTACGTACAAAGGACCATTACCTACCACTAGTGCTTCGACAAATTTTGTCCCAGCCGATAAGCCAACACTTGCCAAAAACAGAGCAATACCGAGTTCTCTAACCATTAAATTTGCCGAAGATGTTGTGTAGGTAACCAATTTAAAGGTTGGTCCATATCGTCCTAATAAAATGGCAATAATCAATGGGCCACCTGCTAGACCTAGTTTTAAGGGAACAGGCATGCCAGGGATGGCAATAGGTAATGAGCCAAATAAAATACCGATCGTAATACCGATAAAGATAGCGATAAGATTAGGATGCTCCAAGTGTTTGAGCTTATTGCCAATTCGAGCCTCTAAGCGTGCAATGGAATTTTCTGGACCAACAACGTAGAGTTGGTCGCCGAGTTGAATATGCAGGCTTTGATAAGGGAATAGTTGCATACCAACACGATAAACACGAGTGATGTTAATTCCATCGTAATGGCTAAGATGTAAATCGGCCAGTGACATACCATTCACATCAGGGCGGGTAACGACAATACGCCGTGATGTAATTGGACTGTGTTCTGTTGCTAGGTCGATTTCTTTATCTTCTTCACCAAAAAAAGCAACAATTGCATCTTTATTTTCTTCTGCAGAGACAATTCTTAGTTTGTCACCAACATGCACAGATGCGACTGCAGTGGGACTTGTAATCGTGCCTTCATGCATGATTCGAGAGCAAATAAATGGTCTGGCGATAAACATGCGAATATCACGAATTTGCCGATTTTCTAACGCGCGATTAACAACTGTGACATGGAAATAAATGGGAGCAGCATTGGTGGTCTTTTCCTCTTCTTCCCAATGGCGATCCTCTTGCTTCATATCAATATTAAAAATTAATCGCAACAAAACGGCAGTGCCAATAATGGCAACAACGCCTAAGGGGTAAGAGCAAGCATAGGCAATGGCAATATCTTCTCCTTGATAGCCTAAGTGGGTCAAAGCTTCTTGCGTAGCACCTAGCCCTGGCGTATTGGTAACAGCGCCATAATGCACACCAAGCATTTGAGCTAGGCTTACGGTATCGGAGAACAAAAAGTACAAAGCAATGGTAACAACCACACTAAGTACAACTGCTAGTACCATCAATCCGTTTAGGATGATACCGCCTGATTTAAATGAGGCAAAAAATGAAGGGCCAACCTGAAGACCAATAAAGAATACGAAAAGAATAAGCCCAAAATCTCGAATAAATGACAAAACTTGAGCATTAACCTGAAAACCAAAATAGTTTAGAGCGAGACCGACAAATAGTACAAAGGTCACGCCAAGAGAGACACCAAAGACTTTGATTCTTCCCAACCCCATCCCAAGAGCGATTACGATGGAATAAACCAAGAGAATATGCGCTATAGAATCTGGGTTAGTCAGTAAATTACTAAGCCAATCCATAATGATAAAAAGTTCCTAGAGAGATTATTAATCTAGGAACTCTATCACTATGGTCTAAATGCAGTAATAGTAAAAACACTATCTAATATGAGAATATTCACTCTTTGTTACAACAATCGCTCTTGTTGCCATGTATCCTCAATATTTTGTCTTCGACGAATGACAAAATGTTTGTTCCCGTCGACAAGTATTTCTGCAATCTGAGCTCGGGAGTTATAGTTGCTCGACATGCTCATGCCATAAGCACCAGCAACGGCAATTGCTAAGCATTGACCAGGAGCTGTTTTTAATGTTCGTTCCTTACCAAGCCAGTCACTGGATTCACAGACCGGTCCAACAATGTCATAACAACATTCATTGATCTCTGGTAGCTTTTTGATCGGCAAAATCGGCATCCAGGCCTCATAGAGTGCAGGCCGAATCATCTCCGTCATGCCAGCATCTACAATTAAGAAGTTTTTAACGGGTGTGCGCTTTATGTACTGAACCGTGGTTAGAAGCACCCCGGCATTCGCAATCATAGAGCGACCCGGTTCAAAGATCATGCACAAATGACCTAAATTACGATTGAGCATTTTGCAACGTAATTGGTGAGCAAGTTCTGGAATATTAATGGTATTTTCATCTCTATAGCGGACTCCAACGCCACCACCAAAATCAATGTGCTCTAATTCAATTCCTTCATCATGAAGCTCACAAACCAAATCTAAAATTTTGTCGCAAGCATCCAAGTACGGAGCCATATCCGTTAATTGAGAGCCGATGTGACTATCAATGCCTTGAACACGCAACCATTGGCTTTGGTGAGCGTAGCGATAAAGCGTAACGCACTGGGCATAGTCCACTCCGAATTTATTATTTTTTAAGCCTGTGGAAATGTAGGGATGTGTGTGTGCGTCAACATCTGGATTGACTCGTACAGAAATAGGGGCAATAAGCCCAATGCGACGGGCAACCGTTTCGATGCGTGATAATTCCGGAATGCTTTCAACATTAAAGCATTTGATCCCGACTTTTAATGCTAATTCAATTTCAGGTTCCGTTTTAGCGACTCCAGAAAAAGTGATCTTTCTGGCATCGCCGCCTGCATGTAGCACACGCATAAGTTCGCCACCGGAAACAATATCAAAGCCACAGCCAAGATTTGCAAGAAGCTGCAAAATCGCAATATTGGAGTTAGCTTTGACGGCATAGCAAATGAGATGGGGATGATTAGCGAGGGCTCGTGTATAGGCTTTATAGGCGTCAGTAATAACCTCTTTAGAGTAGACATAAAGAGGCGTACCGAAGTCCCGAGCAAGGTCGGCTAATTTAACTTGTTCGCAAAATAAGTCATTAGCGTTGTAGTGCCATTGACGACAAGGTAAGAAGGAATCAGTCAAGCTCATTTTAATGAAAGCATCCTTTGACTAAGGTTGAGCGGAGACTGAACTATCTATGGTAGTACCTTCGACGCTTTGAATCGACTCTGTGGGCATTGGTGCCTTTTCGGGTAAGTAAAGTTCGCCTTTTAAGCCACAGGCAGTCAGTAAAATAGAGCTAGCGAGAATCGCTAAAATTTTAAAACGGTTCATAGATTAACTTTCTTTTAAATTTTGTCATGACAGAAACAGAGTTTATCGCACTTGCGCAAAAAACTTTAGATGATCTCGAAGAACGCATTGATGCGCTCAATGAAGATTTAGATATTGAACGTCAAGGTAATGTTTTTACCATTGAAACCGAACATGGTTTTCAGGTGGTGATTAACCAACAAACACCCATGAAACAAATTTGGCTTGCGAGCCTCAAAGGTGGATATCGATTTGACTGGGACGGTTCACATTGGATTGACGCAACAGAGCAACAAACGTTGGATGGCGTTTTGTCGCGTCTGTTAACACAAAAGCTAGGACACCCAGTAAACATAGGGCATACAGACGATCTATGAAAATAGGGTACTGATGGGGGTACTAATAAACTATTTTGTAACTCCCCCTAGTACCCTATCTCCAGTTTTCTGGGTTATTCGTATTGCTTTCCGTAGGTCATCAACCACGCTAGCACGTCCGCTTCCTCTCGGCTGTATCCTCCTTCATACTCGAGTATTGCCCTTCGTTCTTCGTAGGACTCTCTCAAGTGTTCAGATTGTTCTTTGGTTAGTCTTTTGCGTGATACTCGCTCTGGTTGATTGTTTGGGGTGTGGTGTTTAATGGGATTATTCATCATTTTTCCCGTCTGATTGTCGCTCTGTTTGGCCTGTCTTTTGTTGTGTTTTGCTTGTACCAAACAAGGTTTAGAGTGGGGGACAAGGGGGACTCGGGGGACTTGCCCTAATACCAAGGGATTGAGCGTCCCCCAACGTGGGGGACAATGGGGGACAACTCAATTTTTACTCATTTTTTTACACAAATAGGTCATCAATTTGGTTTACGCTGTCCAATTGGATTACCTCAACCACCGTTTTTGGACACTCAACGCACACAAAGCGTGCATTAGGTTTCAACCCATTTAGACCCCGTGAGGGTATCTTGTTGTAATAGCCTTTATCCTTACCGAGTAATAAGCCATTTTCCCTTAATGTATTTAATGCGGTTCGATTGTCGTACCCATTCTTTTCAAACAAAACCTTTAAGGCTTCCGGAATGTAGTACACACGATTATTTCCAACCTTTAAGACGATATACCCTAGCCGATCATCATAGCCCGTACGATCCACGATAGGCCTAATGCTTTCCGCACTGGCTTCGATAATGTCAAAGCGTGCCCTTTTTGTTTCGGGGATAGATAAGAACCACTCTATAAACTCCTTGTCCAAATCGGCAAGAGTCTTGAAGTTTGCTCTCCAAGCCTTGAAGCACTCAACAGCAAACCTTTTAGCAGTACCTTCGCCCCAAGGGAGAACCTTGTACTTTTCAGCTAGGCTACCAGCCACTGCAACCAGTCCAAAGCGTTTGGCCACTCGCCCCACCATTGGATCACCATCAGTACCCAAATCATTAACAAAGGCTTTTACATCGTCTTTAATCTTGGTTACAACGTCATCTAAACTGGTTGCCTTCACTTCATTAATAAATGCTTCCAAGAAAGCAATACCGGCCGTACCATAATATTTGGATTCGGCATATTCTCTAATCTTGTCCGCCATTTCTTCTGCTTGCATATTAGGAGCAAGCGAATCAAACACGCCCAACCCCTTATCAGGTAGCGGTATGTTTACTAGGCGAACCCGTGCCCCGTTATCCAGTTTCAGGCCTGAGCGATTAACCATTTCATCTGCCGTCAATTCTCCAGCGGAAGCATAAAGTAATCGCCAAGACGCTCTGTCCCTAGCTTTTAGACCCTTTGACGATCTGCCCTTGCCCAATTCGTTGCCGACCATATAAATAATATCTTCCAACAATTGTGGCTTGCCTTGTTTTAACTCATCGCAAATCAAGGGTAAATGCTTGTGAGATTCGCATACGTTCTCCAAGTTATTATCAGTTGCTCTCCAAGACCCCATTTCACTATCTGGACGATCACCCGAAAAGGCTGGGGCAAACACGCTACACATAACACGAAGGGCAGATGATTTACCAGTAGAACTCAATCCATAAAGATGGAAACCGCCTGTTTGTTCATTCACCAACGAAGCCAAGGGAGACGCAAAGGCGATACAAGTGAAAAACCCAATACGACTAGAAAACTGCGCCAAATAACCAAGACTCTCTTTCCATTCTTCTAACGTCCCCCTCTGTGAATAGTGCAGTTTTGCGGTGTCTGCGCCGTCAAATATAACGGCCTCATTGTCTGCGTTATCACCCAAAATAAGATCAGGAAGGATAAATGTATGGCCGGCCTTAAACCACCCAAAGGAGCGAGTACTACGGCATTTAGGCAAATCCTCTACAGGATAGCTTCTAATGTAATCTACAACCCGATTAGGAGCACCTCGGCTTGTATTGCAAAAGGTGTGGAGACCACCGCTAGATAATGCTTCTAAAACTTCTGTAGGTTTCGTTGCTAAGTCGGCTTCACTGATTTGTATTTGATGTTCCTTGCAGTCATCATCAAACCAAGAGACGATCCGCCCCCAGTTGTTCCCTTCTCTGTCTCTATAGCGTCCATCAATGCTAAGAAAGTTACAAACCTCCATAGCTTCCTTACTGTCACGGCCACTAGGAACAAAGCTAACACCCAAAGAGCCAAACAAGAATTTATCGCCATTAGGTTTGGTAAAACTTTTTACCCCGTTGCCCTCGTCTGTTAACTGGCTTACAGCTTTGGCATTGTCTATTGGATCAACTACAATATTCATAGAGCAATCATTCATTTGTTCCGTTTTGGCCATGCCTTCGAGCGTGGCCTTTTTCTTATCTGCACACATAATTAAATCTCTCCAGTAGCCAAATAGAAATCATTGAAATCGGTAGGCTTATCTTTCCCCGTAATCGCCTTAAATCGGGCCGTTAATGCATCTGTAAACTTCGGGACAGCTAACAACCCTTTGACGGCTTGAGACGCTTTAAACGCTTCATTTTCACCGTTACCAACATCACCCAAAATCAGGATTTTGGCCTTTGGGAATCGCGCTCGAATCTCTAAAGCCACCGGCCTAAGATTTCCGCAGTTCATTGCAGACACCACAGGAAAGCCTTTTACTTGAGCAACGCTCAAAACAGTTGCAACACCTTCACCAATGGCAATAGTGTTTGTGTATGCCTGATCAAATTCGGGGAGTCTTTCCGATTGCCAATATGCACCCCTCATCTTTCCACCTTTAAGGAAAGCCTTATGACCTTGGTCATCAATGAGTTGAATGGTTTGGACATGAGACACATCACCACGCATAGGGACTACTAAAAGGCTTGACTCGTTCAGGGGTTGCCCTCCTGATCCAAAAATGCCTTTGGGTGTTTGGTTGAACACTTCCTTGTAATAGGCTTTCCAAATCTCAAAAGCCTTCTCATATGCAATGGTTCGCAACGTCTCGACTGGGGCAATATGCTTGGTTAATAAGTACGGATACTTAGGATCACAAGGATTAGAGCAACGGAAAAGCGTCAAAGCGCAGAGGCCGGCTCTTTCATGCTTTGTCCTTTCCTCCGCTTCAAATCGTGCTACAGCTCGTTTTCTTTCGGCTTCAATCGCTAGCTTTTGAGCTTTGGTTAATGGCTTGTTGTCTTTGTAGTCATCAAACCAAATAGCATGGGTGGAATCTTTCCAATTCCACACACAACCGCCATTACCGTTTTCAAAAACAACCGCACGTGCATCGCCCTTCCCGTTGCTATCGTTTTTGATGTTTAAGAGTGTCCAGTAACTGCCTTTAATCTTTTGCTCTTCATACTGGACGTTAACCGCTTCACAGGCTTCTAATGCGGTTGCAAAGATACCCACTCGAATAGATTCGCTCATATCATTCACCCCTTAGCACTTGGTTAACTTTTGCTTGCGCATCATTACATAAGGCAAGAATTTGGACGGCAAAATCCAATGATTGAGCAATATCTTCACCATCACAATAAAACCCCTGTTTCGATGAGTACTCATTTTCACGGCAAGAGCATTGAGCAACTACTCGTAAGATGCTCAAAGCCTGATTACTGGCCGTAATAATGGAGTCGGATACGTCTATGGGTTCTTGCGTGTCATTGGTTGCCAATTGACGAATGACAGTGGCTAAAGACGAATTTTCAGCAGAAAATTTAGAGACAAAATCAGAAGTTTGTTGATTTGTACATTTGTTGAGACGTGCAGAAACTGCACCATTGAGAGTATTACTCATGGCTAGACTCCGTGACTATTTGTTAATGAAGGCCACCACACCGCCAAGTGTGGGAGGGCAACACCAATCGGGTTGGCGGACTGTCATCACGGAAAACAGCAACCCCGTAAGGGATTCCCAATTAGCGTGCCCGTCAAAACAAATAGACGCACTTACGCCATGAGTCCGACTAAGCGCACAAAAAGAAAAAGCCATGAAAGGCATGGCGATTAGTCGCCGTGATGTTTCAAACAATCCGCCAAGATTGTTACCAGTGTTTGAACTGGTACGGGAAAGTATAGAGTGCAAGGCCGTGCAATGCAAGCTATTGCCGTGCATTACATCGGCGATTCGGTTATGCTTGTTGCTGGTGCTCTCTGCCTTAGTTGTCTTGGTTGTTAAGTTTCCTAGGCTTCCACCAAAACCGCTAACAAGAGCACCTTTCTTTATCTGCCTATTCATTCATACCCCCATATAAAGCAACTCGTTCTCGGCTTTCGATCCAGTCGTATACTTCACAAGCCTTCCAACCAGTACAGCTATGGGAAATCTTTACAGGTTTCGGAAATTCGGGATCATTACGGGATAAATCCCAAATAGTAGACTTACTCAATCCAAGCAAGTTGCACATTGTCTTCAATCGCAAAAAGCCAATAGGTTTGCCTTCTAACGATCCACAAGCATTAGCACCATTCATAAATCAGATACTCCTTTTCTAAAGTTAATCAGTAAAACACTGAGTCCGACCGCTTCGGACGCTTTTAATTCTGTCGAAGATTTTTAAAAAATCAAATGCGTTAAATCTTACTTAACACATTGATTTTGTTTAAATAGAACAAAATAAAAATGGGGTGTCGCTTAATGTCGCGTTTTGTCGTTCTGTGTCGCGTTTTGTCGTAAACTACTATCTCTTTCGAGTTACTTAAAAATTAAAGATAGGTATTTTCCCTAATACTTCATTTTTATTGATTTCCTCACGTTTTAAAGCCAATAACAGTGCCCATTTCAATCCAGCTTCATACGTATGAAAACAACTCTCACGCGCGCGCACACGCTCGCGTGGATCGGCGACAAAATTCGGGATAAATCTTCAAACAAAAACCAAATTAAGCATCTGATGCGGTTCATATACGTTCATTTTTCGCGCGCACGCGCGGATTGGTGCAATAAATAGAGTACTTAGGCCGGCCTTAGCATCTAAAAGGCCAAAAATAAGAAGTTTTAACGGGTTAAAGTCGAAAATAATTATTGTGTATTTTCGTTCAATACCATTTATTTTGGTTTATCCTTCGCGCGCGCACGCGCTCGCGCGGACTGATGGAAAAAGTCGGAATTTGGATACTAAATATTGATTGTTCTAACACTTTTTATAGCACCAGACATTTCGGACAATTCGCAACCCCTCGCACGCGCGCGGACTGTTACGGAAATTCGGGATCATTAGCGGAAACCAATATATAAATCTCTCACGCGCGCACGCGCGCGAAGTCTCCAGAAAATCACAGAATCGAACCTTATGGCCGGCCTAACTTTGCCCCAATAATCGGGCATTTTCCACCAGTGAGATAGGCTCAAAAATGAGCAAAAGATACAGGCCATAAAAGTTAAAAACCCCGACAATTGCACAATATTTAGGCAATACGCCCATTTTTTAATCAAGTGTCCCCCTTTGTCCCCCTTGGTGGGGGACGCTCTAAGGCCTGAAAATAAAGGTTGTCCCCCAAGTCCCACCTGTCCCCCTATGTAAAACTAGTTTGCAACATACATAGAGGGGAAAAAGAGTCCAAGAAACTGAGCAAAAATAAACAAAAGTTAAATGGAAAACTATAGCTTTTCTCGCGCTTCAACAGATACCGGTCACAATAAAAAAGGGTGTGCCTGATCCGACACACCCCGTGCAAACAATTAAATATTTAATCAGAATCCTTAACCAGTGAGTAACAATAATCCGCCCAATCTTGTAATACCCGTTTTTTAAACTCGAACCTATCTACACGGTTATATCTGTCCCCGATGTTGTGGTGCAATATTAATTCACTTACTAAAGGGTCAACCTTGTTATCTTCTGCCCACGTCTTGAAAGTCGCACGGCAAACCCCGTGAGGGGTAACGATCATCGGCTTATTAAATCTTGCAGACTGTTCCCGATCTATCCAACCTTCACGACCTAATTTAATTTCTTGTTCGTGTGAACGCTTGATTAAGTCGTTCATTGCGCCGTGATTCATTTCGCCACCAGTCATATCAGAGGGGAATACAAGTTTATTACTTACAGCACTGGCTTTAATCCTCATTAATAGCTCTGTAGCTTGACGGCTTAGCGGTATGACGTGCTGGCCGTTCTTTCTTATCTTCATATCTTTGGAATCAATCGTCCAAACTGTCAGATCATCATTAAATTGTTCCCATTTGGCCTTTCGTGCATTGGCACCTCGAACACAGGTAAGCAAGGCAAACTCCAAACAACGTGCACTCATTTCACTCTTTGCAGTGATAGCTCTTACTAATTCTGGTAACCGTTCAACTGGTATGGCCGGTTGATTAATCGTTTCCTTTCGCTTGCGATCAGAGGGGAGTAATAAACCCAATACTCTTAGATCAGCTGAATTGCTTCCAACTTTTAAACAGTGCTTCACATACATTGCCCAGTCGAAATATTGTTTTATTGCGTTCTGAATAGCTTCTGCCGTCTTTGGCTTTGTAGACCATATAACGGCAAGAGTTTTGGCTATATCCTCGGTTGTAATGTTTGCTAACGCACGATCTAATAAAGGTTCACAATAGGTAAGAATAAACCGCTTAATATCTCGCCCACGTTTAGAACCTTCCTTCCAGTCTCTGCTTGCCTTGTACTCTAAAAACTCATCAAACAAATCCTCGAAGTTAATGGCCTGTTGTTTTCGTTCTTTTTCCTCGTTGATTAGCTTTATCTGTTTTTGCTTCAAATACTCAAAGGGGTTTAAGCCGTCATAAACCAAACCCCAAACATCTTTGCCCATTTGTCGTGCTTGCATTAGTGAGACTGTCGGATAAGTCCCCAAAGACTTTTTGCCCTTAACGCCTTTGCGTTGGATTCTTATAACCCAGTTGCAAGAGGTTCGCCCACTCTTTAAAAGTTTTACCGACAAGTAAAGACCATCACAACCGCCAACGGGGTGAAGGCCTTCCTTTTTGGTGAGTGCCATTACCTGTTTATCATTCAATCTTTCCGCTAGTTTTGGCATTTGTTTGCCCCCGTTTTTATTGATTAGTACCCTAGCCAAAAAATGGCCTGAGCTTTTTATTTAATTTGGGTACTAATCAGAGTACTAAAAAACCTTGTATAGTGCAACACCGTATCGGACGCTATCGGACGATGAATCGTTGTAAAGTGTTGAATATTGAGAAAGTTATGAACGCTATCGGACGCTATCGGATTCTGTGTGAGCTAATAACACAAAAGCTCGGCCATAAGGTCGAGCTTTTGTGAGGTATCTTAGAAGATCTGATCTCTGATAGATCCTGTAATCGGTTCGACTTCTTCTGGGGTCGAACTTTCTCCTAAGCCTAAGGTTTGTACCGAGTTGCCGGCTTGATCTGCGTAATAGAGATCGCCATCGATATTGACAACATCGGTGGGTTGTGCGCGATAGTACTCTGGTACATCCTTGAGTGCGGTTTTCATATACTCAACCCAAATTGGTAAAACCAAGCCGCCACCGGTTTCTGTTGCACCTAAGGGTTTGGGCTTGTCGTAGCCGACCCAGCCAACGGCAACAATATTGCCAGCATAGCCAGCAAACCAGGCATCAATAGAGTCGTTTGTGGTACCAGTCTTTGCAGCGATGTCATCGCGTTTAAGAGCGCGTCCTGCACGACGGCCTGTACCATCAGTGGCAACGCCATGCAGCAGGGAGTTCATAATGTAGGCATTACGTGCCTCAAGCGTGCGAGGTGCTCCTTGGCCGGCAATGCGCGGTTGTGCCTGCATTAAAACATTTCCTTGACTATCTGTAACTTTGGAAATTAAGTAGGGTTGAACTAGGAAGCCCCCGTTTGCAAAGACAGAGTAGCCCGTTAACATTTCCCAAGGTGTGACAGAACCAGCACCTAAGGCAGTAGTAAGGAGTGGCGGATGGTTCTTTGCTTCAAAACCAAACTTTGTCAAATGTTGTTGGGCATAGTAAGGATCTATTGCCTGCATGACACGGACGGAGACCAAGTTTTTCGATTTCTTGAGAGCCGTTGCCAAGGACATTGGGCCATCAAAGCGTCGGTCGTAGTTACGAGGTTCCCAAAGTTTGCCACCAGTCAGGCGTGGATCAATTGAAATGGGAGCATCATTAATAACGGTTGTTGGTGTAAATCCTTTATCAAGAGCTGCAGAGTAGATGAATGGTTTAAAGCTTGACCCAGGTTGACGCCAAGCTTGGGTCACGTGGTTAAATTGGTTTAGCTTAAAGTCAAAACCACCAACGAGCGAATAGATAGCACCCGTTTCAAAGTTGCCAGAAATGAAAGCACTTTCAACCACCGGGATCTGACCTAAAGACCATTTTCCTTTTTTGTCTTGTGTGATACGAACGATAGCGCCCACTTTAAGTTCATGGGTTTTGTATTTGCCTTTAAGTTGCTGTCCTTTGTGAGCAATAAATCGCTTAGCAAATTTGAATCCCTTTGCATCTAACGTCACAACATCATTATTAGCAATTTGTACTTTCATTGACTTAGGCGTGAGCTCAGTTACAACACCAGGTAAAAGATTGGTGCTAGAGACCACTTGAGATAAGCCTAAGCGGATATTGGCATCACGTGTTTCAGGATCGCTTAAATCAACATATCCCTCAACGCCTCGATAACCGTAACGTCGATCGTATTCAACGAGGTTTTTACGAACGGCGGCACTTGCAACGCGTTGATCTTCGCTGCGAATCGTGGTGTAAACGTTAAGCCCTTGATTGTAGATAGCGTCACCGAAGTAAGGAACCATCATCATTCGAGCCAATTCGGCAACGTATCCAGCGTGTAAGTCTTGTGTGATTAATGTTGTTTTCTTTAGTTGAGCAGACGCAGCTCGTACCTCAATGGGTTGAGCGAGAGCTGTTTCATAAGTAATGTCATCAATGTAGCCCAATTGCAACATACGACCTAACACATAATTGCGACGCATGGTAGCGCGCTTCATGTTAACAAGAGGGTTGTAAGCACTTGGAGCTACAGGAAGACCAGCTAGAACTGCCGCTTCAGAGATGGAAACATCACGTAAGTCTTTGCCGAAATATGTTTTAGCGGCACTACCAAAGCCATAGGCGCGATTGCCCAAAAAGATTTGGTTGGCATAAACTTCGAAAATTTTATCTTTACTTAAACTTTGTTCAATCTTTAAAGACAAAGCAACTTCGTATAGCTTACGCGTGTAGCTACGCTCAGAACTCAAGAAAAAGTTGCGGGCGACTTGCATGGTGATCGTACTGCCGCCTTGACCTTTGCGTCCCGTGAGAAGGTTGGCTAATGCTGCACGAGCAATCCCCATAAATTCGATGCCCGAGTGTTCATAAAAGCCATTATCTTCGGCGGCTAGAATTGCCAAGCGAACGTGTCGTGGCATCTCTTCAATGGGGACAAAGTCGCGTCGTTCTTCGCCAAACTCACCGATTAAATCCCCATCAGCCGTATAAACACGCAATGGAACTTTAGGACGGTATTCTGTCAATGTTTCAATAGAAGGCAGTTGGTAGTAAACAACGGAAAACGCAACAAGACCGACTGCAGCACCGATGACTGCACAAGAGGCACCGACAAAGCACCCCCACTTCAGTAACTTTTTTAAACCGAAAGATTGGGACGAGGTTTTCTTTTTCATGAGAAATTTAGGAGTTTTTCTTAAGGCTCAAGACAATAAGAGTGAGCCAATGTAGGCCAATGCTACTGAAGAAAATGTGCTTTAGGTAAAACCTTTCGCAACGAGCTGTAACAGGGCCGTGAAAAATGCATTAAAAACTCGATATTTTATCCAATTTGTTTGCATTTATAAACACTTAGGATTTTTGAGAATTGCTCAATAGATGGGCAAAAAGGCCGGAGTTACGATATGCTTAAACCAATGAGTCTTCCCGTGAGGGGAAATGTGCTGTATTTGAGAGTAAATTGAGAGTGTGTTGCGCTGTTTGCCGGCGAGCTGGGCGATATAATATCGCCCTCAATCATTGAATACAGTAGTAAGGAAAAGGTTTTGTAGTGAACGATTTGGTTGTTGTTAACAATGTAACGTTTGGGTATGGTAAACGTGTCATTCTTGACAATGTTACGATGCGCTTTGGTCGTGGTAAAGTCGTGGCGATCATGGGCGGCTCGGGTATGGGTAAAACTACCTTGCTGAAATTAATTGGTGGGTTAGAGTCACCCAACCAAGGTGATGTTGTCTTTGATGGTAAAGTTTTAGACCCAAATGATAAGCATTCTTTATATGCTGCCCGGCGCAACATGGGGATGCTTTTTCAGTTCGGTGCCCTGTTTACAGATATGTCAGTGCTGGACAATGTGGCTTTCCCATTGCGTGAGCAAACAGACCTTAGTGAAGACTTGATTGTTCGTATGGCATTGATGAAACTCAATGCAGTGGGTCTTCGAGGTGCTGCAGATTTGATGCCGAGCGAAATATCTGGCGGTATGGCTAGACGTGTTGCGTTAGCAAGAGCAACGGCATTGGACCCACAGCTTATTATGTATGACGAGCCCTTTGCAGGCTTGGATCCAATTTCAATGGGGATCACCGCTCGCCTGATTCGCGATTTAAATGATGCATTGCATGCAACGAGTATTTTGGTAACGCATGATGTTCCAGAAACGTTTGCGATCGCACACTATGTCTACATGATTTCTTCTGGTCGTATTGTTGCAGAAGGACCACCAGAGGAGTTGAGCGCATCAACCGATCCGTACGTTCGCCAATTTATTGAGGCTCAACCCGATGGGCCAGTGGCTTTCCATTATCCTGCGGTTTCGATTGCGGAAGAATTTGGGGTGAAAGCATGATAAAGGCACTTATGAACTTAGGAGGGTGGACACTAGACCAAATTCGTCATGTTGGTCGTCTAGCCATTTTTTCATTGCAGCTCTTTAAAGAGTTACCCGCTTCTTTATCTCGATTCAGTTTAGTTTGCCAGCAGATTCATTTTATTGGGAACTACTCACTGCTCATTATTGCGGTTTCTGGCTTATTTGTTGGTTTTGTCTTAGCGCTTCAAGGCTATTACATTTTGGTCAATTACGGTAGCGAGCAAGCGCTTGGTGTGATGGTGGCATTGACATTATCAAGAGAGTTGGGCCCCGTTGTTACAGCACTTTTATTTGCAGGTCGAGCAGGTACATCCTTAACTGCTGAGATTGGCTTGATGAGAGCAGGGGAGCAAGTTGCCGCTATGGAAATGATGGGTGTTGATCCCGTAAGGCGCGTGCTTGCTCCGCGATTTTTGGGGGTGTTGATTTCAATGCCCTGCTTGGCCAGTATCTTTTCTGCTGTTGGTATTTTTGGCGCTTGGATCGTCGGGGTCGTTATGATTGGTGTCGATGGTGGCGCTTTTTGGTCACAAATGCAGGCAGGCGTTGACGTATTCTCTGACATCGGCAATAGCATGATTAAGGCAGTTGTTTTTGCTATTGCAGTTGGTTTGATTTCGTTGTATCAAGGCTACAATGCACGCCCAACACCAGAAGGTGTGTCTCGTGCAACAACCCGCACGGTTGTGATTTCTTCTTTGATGGTACTGGGGTTAGACTTTATCATGACCGCCTTGATGTTCTCGGTTTAGTAAAGGAAAGGGGCTTTCAGATGGAAAGACGTTCAGAACGCAAGCGTAGCGTTGAATTAATGGTTGGCTTATTTGTTGTATTAGGTTTTGCCGCATTGCTTTTTACAGCATTGCAAGCAGCCAACTTGGGCAGTTTCTCATTTGGTCAAAAATCGTATCAAGTGGAAGCTTTGTTCGATAACATTGGGGGTTTAAAAGCACGTGCACCAGTTAAGAGTGCGGGTGTTGTCGTTGGACGTGTGGAAAGCATTACCTTTGATAATGCGCTTTACCAGGCAAAAGTGAAGATGACCATTGAGTCTGGTTATGAATTTCCAACCGATACTGAGGCTCAAATTTTGACGGCGGGTTTATTAGGTGAGCAGTACGTGGGCTTAGTTGCAGGAGCTGACGATGAAGTATTAGGTGCGGGTTCAAAGATTCGTCGTACACAATCTGCGATGGTACTTGAACAAATGGTCAGTAAGTTCATGTATAGCTTTGTTGAAAATAAAAGCAAGGAATAGCAATTAATGTCTCTCTCTCTCAAACGTTCAGTTGCTAGTGCAACATTGATTCTTGCCTTGGCTGGTTGTGCGGTGGTTCCTCCGAATTCGGGAGAAAATCCTGCTGACCCATGGGAGACAATGAATCGCCAAACTTATGCGTTTAATGCTAAGTTGGATGAATTGATTTTGCATCCGCTTGCTATTAACTATGTGGAGTACGTTCCAAATCCTGTTCAAACTGGGGTGACGAACTTTTTTCACAATTTAGGGGAACCGGGCAATGTCATCAATAACCTTTTACAAGGAAAGTTAGGCGATGGCTGCGTGAGCTTTGCTCGTTTCTTAATCAATTCCACAGTAGGTGTTGTCGGTATTTTTGATGTAGCTTCTCATATGAGTTTAGCCTATGCACCTGAAGACTTTGGTCAAACTTTAGGTTCATGGGGCGTGCCACAAGGTCCTTATATCGTTTGGCCGATGTTGGGCTACAGCACTGTCAGAGATAGCGTTGGCTTGGTGGCAACCGCGGCGATGAATCCGTTGACCTATGTTGGAGCAGGAGACAATGACTATCATTGGGTCCCCTATGTGGCAACGGGTCTTTATACGGTAAGTTTGCGAGCTGAGCTGCTTGCAACAGATGCTATGATGAACACGGCTTTGGACCCCTATATTGCCATACGTGATGCCTATCTACAGCATCGTTTAAGTTTGGTTTGGGATGGTAATCCCCCTATTGAATTACCCGTAGATGAATTTGAAGATGAAGATTTGCAATAGGAGTTTCGTCATGTTACGTAGAACATTTTTTGCTGTTGTAGGGTCCTTGATGCTACTGATGAATGCTCCAGTGCTTCAAGCGGCAGAGACACCCGAGGCTTTTGTTGAAAGAGTTTCCAATGATGTGTTGTCTGCTATTGCAGCTGATCCAAAGGTTCAGGCTGGAGATAAGAAATCCGTAGAGGCCTTAGTCGATAAGCTAATGATGCCAAATGTGGATTTCTTGCGAATGACACGTATGGCAGTTGGACCAAAATGGCGTCAGGCTACCCCAGAACAAAGAGAACGTTTGCAATATTTGTTCAGAGAAACCTTGATTTCAGTCTACTCTGGCGGTTTGAGCATGGCGACGGATCAAGTTGTGCGTATTTTGCCTAATAGCCAAAATGATGGAACAGAAGCTGTAGTACGTACAGGAATGAAGTCCAAGACTGATGCTAGTAAACCTGAGATTATGATGGTTTATCGATTGCGCAATGTTCCAGAAAAAGGTTGGCAAGTTATCGATGTTAATGTTGAGGGTGTTTGGCTAGTAAGTAATTATCGTAGTCAATATGGCAGTATTGCGGCACAAGAAGGCATTGATGGTTTGATTCGTCGAATGGAAGAGCGCTTAAAAACATTGTCAGCCTCAAAATAACGTGCAATAGGATTAACGATGTTAATTTCTCAGAAAACTGTAACGTTAAATGATATGTCCAAGATCGAGCCTGTGGCAGAGCAGGCGGTGTTGGCCGGCGACGCTGTGTTTGATTGCACTGGAGTTGAACAAGCAGATAGCGCATTGTTAGCACTGATTTTGAAGTGGTTGGAAGCTGCTCAAAAACAAGGGCTTGATCCAAAAATTGTGAATCTTCCTGAAGGGATGTGGAGTTTAGCAAAGCTTTATGGCGTTCGAAATATTCTGCGTCCTTACTGTCATAAAGGCGACTAAAACTGGTTGTGAAACAATTTTGCACATCTTAGGGTCTTTTGAATGCCAAAAGACCCTTTGTTTTCCCCCAATATGACAGCGCAAAGTGATACTAGTCGGTAAAATCTTTTGGTGTCGTGTAGGGTTTTCTATAACACTACACATTGAGAGACTTTGAAAGTTGAGTTGATATGGAAAAACTTAAAGTAACGGGTGGTTGCCGCTTGGCTGGGGAAGTGAAAATTTCTGGCGCTAAGAATGCAGCCTTACCAATCCTAGCAGCTTCATTGCTTACGGCCGAAGATTTGGTACTACATAATGTACCGCGCTTGTCGGATATTCGGACAATGAATAAGCTCTTGGCAGGTTTAGGTACAACAGTGGATTGCCAAGATGAGACCGTCATTTTGAATGCAAAAAACTTAACGACATTGGAAGCTCCGTACGATTTGGTGAAAACAATGCGAGCTTCTATTTTAGTTTTAGGCCCTATGCTAGCTCGTTACGGAGAAGCTCGAGTCAGTTTGCCTGGTGGCTGTGCGATCGGCGCTCGTCCTGTTGATCAACACATTAAGGGCTTGCAGGCCATGGGGGCCGATGTTCATATCGAACATGGTTATGTAGTTGCTAAAGGTCGCTTAAAGGGTGCTCATATCGTGACGGATGTCGTGACGGTTGGTGGTACTGAGAACTTAATGATGGCAGCCACTTTAGCCGAAGGTGTAACGATTTTAGAAAATGCAGCTCGTGAACCTGAAGTGGTTGATTTGGCCAATTGCTTAATTGCTATGGGGGCTAAAATTAAGGGCGCGGGTACACCGGTCATTGAAATTGAAGGGGTCCCTGCTTTGCACGGTGCTGAGTACAGTGTGTTGCCTGATCGTATTGAAGCAGGTAGCTTTTTGGTTGCAGCTTTGATGACTCAAGGTGATGTAACTGTTACTCATGTTGCACCTCATACCCTCGATATTGTGATGGATAAATTACGTGAAGCAGGGGGTATCGTGGAGTGCGGTGAGGACTGGATCCGTGCACGAATTGATCATCGTCCAAAGGCTGTTAGCGTACGAACGGTTCCTCATCCTGGTTTCCCGACTGATATGCAGGCTCAATTTATGGCATTAAACTGCATTGCAGAGGGTACAGGCCGGATTACAGAAACCATTTTTGAAAACCGTTTTATGCATGTGCCTGAATTGCAACGTTTGGGTGCTAACATTTCTGTAGATGGACATACCGCAGTTGTCACCGGGGTGGAAAGTTTATCGAGTGCCAACCTAATGGCAACGGACTTAAGAGCTTCGGCAAGTTTGGTGATGGCGGCCTTAGTGGCAAATGGGACAAGTATTGTGGACCGAATTTATCACCTTGATCGCGGATATGACCATATGGAATTGAAATTGTCCAAACTTGGTGCAAAGATTGAACGTATTTCTTAATAAAGGAATGTTAAGCATGCAAGATTGTATTTTTTGTAAGATTATCCGCGGTGAGATTCCGTGTAAGAAGGTCTATGAAGATGAGGATGTTTTGGCTTTCCATGACATCAACCCGGCCGCACCGATTCACTTTTTGTTAATCCCGAAAAAGCATTTAGAGTCTTTGGCACATGCTAAACCCGAAGACACGGCACTTTTGGGTAAAATGCTTTCGCTTGTTCCGCAATTGGCCTTAGAGCAAGGCTGTGCCAATGGTTTCCGCACGGTGATCAATACTGGTCGAGATGGCGGTCAAGAAGTGGGACATTTACATATTCACGTCATGGGCGGACCGCAACCGTGGCCGCGTAGGAGTTAAAACAATGGGTAGCTTTTCTATTTGGCACTGGTTAGTCGTTTTATTGATTGTGGTGCTTGTCTTTGGTACCGGTAAGTTAAAGAACTTGGGGCGCGATTTAGGTAGCGGAATCAAGGGCTTTAAGGAAGGTCTTAATGAAGGTCAGGCCGATGCAAAGGCAGAGGGTGAAGCCAAGCAAGTGACCAATCAATCTGCTTCTACTGAAGCAATTGATGTCCAAGCAAAAGATAAGGCTCAAACGAAGTAATTTGAAAGCGTAAGGGCCTGAAAAACAGGCTCTTACTTTATCATGTTTGATTTTGGCTTTACTGAACTTTTAGTAATTGGCGTTGTTGCGCTAGTTGTTCTTGGTCCCGAACGTTTGCCTGAAGTGGCGCGTACGGCGGGGAGTCTTTTATCTAAAGCTCAAGGGTATATTTCCCAAGTTAAAACAGAGTTTGATAAAGAAACACAGCTCTCAGAAGTACAGAAGCTTCGAGAACAGTTTGCATCACAGGCGGCCTCGATCCGCACATCTTTAACAGATGTTCGAGGAACCTTAGAATCACAAACTCAGGCTGTAAATTCGGCAATTCACCAAACTCAAGAGACTTTAGAGTCCAAGAGCCCTTATACCGAATTTAATCAAAGCGAAGAAACATTACCGAAGAGACCTGCGGCGGTTTCGTCTTTTCGAAAAAATAATCCTTTTGGTTGGAATCTCGGTTCTGATACTGAGGATGAGAGCTTTCAATCTCAATATGTGCCGAAACGCTATAAACCGAGCGCTTCTTTGGATGATGTTGTAGCCGAGTTGGAAGAACTACGTCGCCAATTGGCATTGCCAAGAAAGGCAATGAGCGGTAGTAACCGTCGATATGCTCCTAGAGCGCGTGTTAATCGTCCTCGTATTTATCGTTAGCATTTTGTATGGCAGAAGAGAAACTCCCTCTCGAGACTCCTGAAGATGAGTTGGTGGATCGAGAACAACCTTTTATGGAGCACTTGTTAGAACTTCGCACACGCGTTGTGAGAGCAAGTGTGGCAGTAATTGCTGTTTTCTTGGTTCTCTCTCCCTTTATGAAGCAAATTTTTGATTTCTTAAGCTTGCCATTAATGGCAGCTTTGCCACAAGGCGTCAAAATGCTTTCAACAGGGGTTGTAGCACCATTTTTTGTTCCACTAAAGGTAACCCTTTTCCTAGCGTTTTTAATTGCATTACCCATTGTTTTATATCAATTATGGGCCTTTATCGCACCGGGTCTGTACAAGCGAGAAAAACGGTTAATTTGGCCAATTCTTATCTCTAGTTTGGTGATGTTCGCCGCAGGGATGTTGTACTGCTATTTCATTGTTTTTCGGATGGTATTTATGTTCATTGCTGGATTTAGTCCTGATAGCGTGAACTTTGCACCAGACATTGATGCTTATTTCAGTTTTGTTATCTCCATGTTTCTCGCTTTTGGCTTGACGTTTGAAGTGCCAATTGTTGTGATGGTACTCAATCGAATGGGAATCGCTCATTATCAAACGTTAGTTAAAGCGCGTCCATATGTGATTGTGGGAGCTTTTATTTTGGCAGCCATTGTGACTCCTCCGGATGTATTGAGTCAATGCTTATTAGCTTTGCCTTTGGTCATTCTGTATCAGGTAGGTCTATGGTTAGTGAAGTTGTTTGGTAAATCTGAAGAGCTTCCAACAGAAAAACAAGCGTAAACGTACAGAAAGGCCGCAAATTGCGGCTTTTCTATTTGAGAGAAGTAGATATGCAATGTAATGATCTTGTTAATGCTTTAAATGCCTATTTAAAGCCTGAATTGTTTAAAGACTATGCGCCAAATGGACTTCAAGTTCAGGGGAAGTCTGAGATTAAGAAAATTGTGACAGCTGTGACTGCTACACAAACCGTTATTGATCGGGCTGCAGAGCTTGGTGCTGATGCAATATTGGTTCATCATGGTTGGTTTTGGAGGGGAGAAAATCCTTGTATTGTCCAAACAAAATATCGTCGACTTAAGGCACTGATGGACTCGGATATGAGCTTAATTGCCTATCATCTTCCATTGGATGCGCATTTAGAAGTTGGTAATAACGCTCTTTTGGGACGCATGTTAGGGGCAAAAAACTGCTTACAAGTTGGTGATGGTCATTTGCTTTGGATTGGGGAAATAGACTCGGTTACAGTGAATGATTTAAGTCTTAACCTTTCTAAAGATTTAAAGCGTTCAGCTTTAGTTTTAGGTCCTCAAAATATTGAAGTAACAAAGGTAGCTTGGTGTAGTGGTGCAGCTGAAGACTTTTTCGAAGAGGCTATCATGGCCGGCGCACAAGCCTACATTTCTGGCGAAGCTGCAGAACGTTCTACTCATCTAGCAAGAGAAAGTGGTGTGCCTTATTTGGTATGCGGACATCATGCAACAGAGCGTTTAGGCATACAAGCCCTAGGGAAGTGGATCGAGATGACAATGGGAATTGAAACGATTTTTATTGATGATGACAATCCAATTTAGCTGCTAATAACTTATTGATAATAAAGGATAAAAACATATTTTTATGGCGTTTTTTCTTTGAACCCTTTAGAATAGGTTATATTGGAATTAGCATCGTTATTGGCACGGCGAGGGGTGGTGTGCTTGCCCGTATTAACTCGCCGAACGCAAAACAGATTAGGAGTCGATAAATGATTTTATATTCCGGTTCGACCTGTCCCTTCTCTCATCGTTGCCGTTTCCTTTTGTATGAAAAGGGAATGGACTTTGAGGTTAAAGACATCGATGTCAATAATATTCCCCCGGAAATCTTGACGATGAATCCTTATGGTGAAGTGCCGGTTTTGGAAGAGCGTGAGTTTTTCCTTTACGAGGCCAATATCATTTGTGAATACGTAGATGAACGCTTCCCTCATCCTCAATTGATGCCTGCAGAACCGGTGCATCGTGCTAGAGTTCGCTTATTCTTATTTAATTTTGAACGTGAGTTATTCAGTTACGTCAAGACCTTAGAATCTCGCCAAACAGACGATGCAGCAAAGGCTGTTGCACGAGCTAGAGTTCGAGAACAACTGATTGCGATGGCACCTCTCTTTGTGAAGAATAAATATATTTTTGGTGATGACTTTACGATGATGGATGTCGTGATGGCACCGTTGTTGTGGCGCCTAGAGTATTACGGTATTGAACTTCCTAAGTCAGCATCACCGTTGCAGAAATACGCAGAGCGTTTATTCTCTCGTCAATCCTTTATTGATTCAATGACGCCGTCTGAAAAGGTTATGCGTCGTTAGCCTTGGAAATATTTATGGCAAGACCTTCAATTAAGTCTTATTTGGTTCAGGCTATCTGGAACTGGTGCAATGATTGCGGACTTTCTCCGTATATCATTGTTGATGTTGATGATAACTGTACTGTTCCGATGGAGTTTGTGCAGGATGGTCAAATCGTTTTTGATATCTCTGATGAAGCTACACACAATTTAGCTTTTGAAGACAAGGCGATTCGATTTGAGGCTCGTTTTGGTGAAAAAGCTATGCAATGTTTTGTACCATATCGAAATATTGCGGGTATGTTCCCAGAAGAAGAGCCCAATAAAGGCATGATGTTTTCACCAGATAGCAATGAACCTGAAGAATTTGAACGAAAAATTAGCGTGCCGGTGTTTTCTCGTGTAAAATAACTCGTCTGCCCCAATAGCTCAGTTGGTAGAGCAATCGCCTTGTAAGCGATAGGTCGTCTGTTCGAGTCAGTCTTGGGGCACCAAATATTTTTTAAACCCACTTGATGCGACTTCAAGTGGGTTTTATTTTTTCTTGTACTGTGTAATGGTATGGATTTCTTGGACACCTTGGAGTCTAAGCCATGCACATAGCGACATCTATCAAACAAAAGGCCTGTGAAGGGCTTTTACATTTTCGTTCACATTATTCCATTGCTAAAGAACTCGGAATTTCTAAAGGCTCTGTTCGAGATTGGTCAATTCTGATCAATCATGGAAATTTTGATTGGATCTATCAAACTTATCGTCCTCAAAATAAAACTCTTTTACATGAAGCTATCAATTTCTGGTTAGATAACTATCCTATTGGGTATTCTGATGTTGCTCGCCGATTTGGTATTCGACCAGCATCGCTTTTTGGTGCCATTCTTCGTCATCTCGATAAGCTTCCTGATATGCTTAAACCAAAGCGTATCCGCTATTGGGATCCGCATGCTACTCATTCTCTTGGAACTTACAAAATGAAAATTGAAAAGCTTTCCGATGTTAGGAGGCGTCAGGAAGTAGTACAAATCAGGCGTCAAAAAGTAGCACAAACT